>JAEETC010000172.1 GCA_016286585.1 Prevotella sp.
TAGTTCATGCCCTGCCTCAGCCAGAGTCGTCCGGCAGCGTCCTCGAAGATCTGGTCTACGTAGTTGCTACGCAGTGTCGTCGTATCGTTCGGGTCCGAATAGTAGGTGCGGAATCGGTAGCCGTCATAGCGGTTCAGACCGTAAGAGGTGCCGATCCACACGAATCCCTTCGAATCCTGATAGATGCAATTGATAGTCGAGTTCGACAGACCATCACGCGTATCCAGGCGCCGGAACTTCATATCGGGGATGGAGGTCTCTGCCCCTGCGCAAAGATACGTCAATAGCAATGTCAGGCCTATTAGTCTTTTCATATCATTGTTGGTTTAGTTTCTTTTCACTCTTTTATTTTTCGTCATCGTCCATCAAGACAGCCTCCTCGACATCGTCTTCCTCTGGGGCTTCAGCAATGCTCTCGGTCTCCTCCTGGAGCCTGCGACGGTGTTTTCTCTTCCTTTTGAGCCACTTGTGCCTCATGGGTCTCAGGCTCACCAGGACACCTACCAGCAACAGGATGTAAAGCATGATAGCCCACCACGAGCGATACCACGGGGCATCGATGGTGATGTCGAGCCGGCTCTCCACCTCACCCATCGTACCGTCATCCTTCAGCATGCGCACGCAAAGCGTATAGCTGCCGGGAGGCAATGACATATAGGTAATATCAGGGTTGTTGGCCGACGTCTTGATCCACTTGTCGTTAAAACCCTCCAGCTGGTACACGAAGCGCGTAGCATTGTTGATGCCGCCGTTGTCGGAAGCCATGTGGACGGTGAACTGGTTCTGGTCGTAAGACAGCCGGATGCTACCCTGCATATCGAGTGCCTGCTCGAGAATCACCCGGCCGTCGTATGCCTGCCCCACCTCGACCTCCTGGTCAAAGAGCACGAGCCCGCTGAACACAGGCCGCTCCTTCGTGTTGCCGTCGCCCAGTTTCAGGGTACTGATGATATCGAGACCTTCCTGCCCACCGATAAGCAGTTCACCCGTACGGGAACAGAAGATGGCCCGCTGGTTGAAGGGGCCGGGCTGCAAGCCGTCGCGGCTGTTGAAATTGCGGATGGTAAAGGTCCAAGTACCATCGTCTTGCTTCTGTGGGGTAATGTTCGACACGCCGTGATCCGTGGCCACCCACATCGTGTGCCGCGTATCCTCCGTCACAGAGACGGCATTCGAGCCGAAGAGGCCGGACTTCATGTCGAGCAATGTCTTTTGCTTCGTCTTCAGGTCGTAGATCACCACACCTGAGGGTGAGCACTGCCACAACAGTCCTCGACTGTCGATGACTGCCTGCGTAGTGGCCGTCGAGACGGTGATGGCCTTACGGTCGTTGTCTGTAGGGAATGAGCCGTTGATGATCTTGAAATTACCAGGATTGACCAATGCCCAATATTCGGAGTTACCCAGAACGATCCAGCCGTTGCTGCCCGTCGAGATGCTGTTCGTCCAGACGGTGTTCAAGACGGAGTTGTCGGCTGTGAAGGCACGCTGTCTGCCGGTTTTCTTGTCGATACGGACGACACCGCCTCCCAGCACACCTACCCAGATGTTGCCCCAACGGTCTTCGGTGATGCCCCAGATATTATTCGTGACAAGTGCACTGCCCGGATCCGTCGTGCGGTAGTTCTTCCACTGACCGTCCTTATAGTGCAGGATACCACCCTCATAAGTACCGAACCACAAGCCCCCTTCTTTCGCAGCATAGCTGCCCACGATGATGTCGCTGGGCACGCCCAGACTCTGTTTCGTGAACTGCTCCACAGGCTCCAGCGTCTTGGGATCCATCTTGATGATACCACCGTCATTACGGCCGATCCAGTAGTAGCCATCCTTGTCTTCCGTGATGGTGTTGATGTCGCCGATGGGCATGCTCTTAAAGTTCGTCATCGACTCCAGACACATCGCCACACCATTCTTGTAGCTGGCGAGCCACATACGGCCTAACTGATCGAGATACAGGTGCTTGATGGTATTATCAGGCAACGATGTCTCATCGCCCTTCACATTTACGAACTGGCGCCACTGACGGTTCTCCTCGTCGAGCACAAACACGCCTTGGTGGTCGGTAGCCACCCAGAGGAACCCCTTCGCGTCGTAACGCACCTCCCACACAAGGACATCCTCAGGCACATCCTGATAGCCCTGCGCCCGCATCAGTTCCGTCAGTGAAGAGTACCAGCGCTTCTCTTTCTTCACGTAGATATAAGTACCCGTCGAGTGCGTGATCACCCAGATGTTACCTTCCTTGTCGGTGGTCACCCAGTAGTCGTTATAGGCATTCAGGGCGTTCTTCACGTAAGAGTCCTTCCACAGCACTTTTCCATGTTCGCCATCGAGGCACATCAGCTCTCCGAAGGTAGACACGAGCACCATGCCCTCCTCCGTTTCGGTATAAGCTGACACGCCGAAATCCTTCGAGAACTCATACGGGCCATAACCAAAGGGGAAATGCCTCAGGTTCTTCGTCACGGGGTTGAAATAGTAGAACCCTTCCTCATAGCTCTTCACCCAGTAGTTCATCTTCGAGTCGAGATGAATGCTCTCCATACTGCCGAGCATGCCCTGCTGGTTCAGCCAGCGCGTCGGATTACGGTCCACCTTCTCTGTTGTAGGGTCGTACATCGTATAGTTCATGCGCTGCTTCAGCCACAGCCGTCCGCCATAGCCTTCCTGAATCTCATCGATGCGGTTGTTGCGCAGCGAGGTCGTATCCTTGTCATAGCTAAAGAAATTGCGGATGCGATAACCGTCATAGCGATTCAAGCCATAGTTTGTACCGAACCACACATAGCCATAGGAGTCACGGAGGATAGTGAAAACTTCCGAGTTCGACAAGCCCTCGCGGGTATCGACGCGACGGAATTTCATGTCAGGAATGACTGCGGCAGTCACGGCAATCCCGATGCACAGGACTGTCAGTAGAACGGAAAGGCGTTTAGCTGTTTTTTGAATCATGATAGGTCACTCGTAATTTATAATGTACAAAGGTACACATTATTTTGCACATACGCAAATAAATCGTCAAAAAAGTTATTATTTTCTTCTTTTTTTCTTTTGATGGAGGTATTTCGAAGTCTTTTCAGCTAACAGTCAAGCACGCCGTAACGCCGTATCACCGTATCACCGTAACATCTGCTTTCTGCGAAAATGAGGAAAAACAAAGGGTATTATATTTATATTATATATATAATTATAATTATATATATAATATAATATTAATATGATTATTTTCCCATATCCGAAACCCACTAAATGTTACGGTGATACGGTGATACGGCGTCAAGACAGGGAAAGAATGAATTTTGTTTACACTCAAAACAAAACCAAACAGCATCATACGAAAGGCCAAGGAAGCTAAAAGTTTCATGGCATGAAACTGGGAGTCTCAAGGTAGGAAAGTCTGAGTTTCCTGCCATGAAAGTCCGAGAGGCCTAAATGCGCTGAAAAACAACATTTAAAACCATCCAAACAGATAATGAATTTTATTGACAGACGTAACTATAACTTATCCACATCGACGGACAAACCAACACAGAAGGAAGTCCCTGTGGTCAGCGGCGAAGAATAGTAGTAAGACTTAGGTTTGAAGTTGAAGAGGTTGTCGATGGCGGTGTTGAGATGGATACCACGCCAGAGATGGTGCTGAAGCATCAGCTTCCAGATGGTATAACCCTGGTCAACATCCTGACGACCAGACTGTGGTTTCCCCAGGAAGCGTCCAGACAGGACAGCATCGAGGGCATAACGGCGCGTGAAGCGATGGTTGTAGCCGAAGCGCCAGGTCATGGAGTGAGAACGAGGCTGGGAGAACTGCGAGAAGTAGACGTTGCCCGTCTCATGCATCCACGAGTAGTTGAACTTGATTGACATGCCCCAGTCGAAAACATGGCCGACGCTGAGATCGACGCCCCAGACGGTGATGCCGTCTTCGTTGCAGTAGAGGGCACCAGGCAGCCGGTCATCACCTGTCTCATAATCGATGGTGGTGATGCGCTTGTCAAATATATTACAATAGCCCACAAGGGTGAAGTTGTAGATACCATCAAGGCATCCACTCTCTCGGATACGGTTCTGACGCTCGACGGCGATGTTGATGTTGTGACTCTTCTCCGGCTCCAGGTCTGGGTTTCCGATGAGCATATAGCCCATGTTGCCCATGTCGAAGTGCATATACATTTCCTTGAGTGTAGGCGCACGGAAGCCACTGGCATAATTGGCGCGGAAGGTCATCCAGGGCTGCTTGTAAACGACGGCGAGTCGCTCGGTGAAGGCCTTCTGCGAGGAGGCAGAGAAATAGTCGTAGCGCACGCTGCCTACGATGTTGAGCTGCGGGGTGATGTTCCAGTCGAACTGGGCATAGCCGTCGATATTATCCTGGGCATGGCTAGTATTGTCGAGGAACTGATAGGTGGTGAGATAGTCGTGCAGGTAGTCGGCACCGAGAATCAGGTTGTTCTTGCCCAAAGGATGGCTGTACAGGGCATGCACGACATGTTGGCGATTGCTGTAGTCGTGGTCGTGGGTGCGTGTGCCATCAGGCATGAAATTGGCCTTGTCGTACTGATCGTAGGCATACGAGAGTTCAAGATGACGGGCGTGATCCCATGCATACCGTCCTTTCAGGCCTGCGCTATAGCCATGGAAATGGTAGTCGTGAGTATCGCGCTCGCTGGTGCGGAAGAAATAGCCGCCTCGGCCGATGAGCGTCAGCTGGTCTGTGGCGCGCCACGTTAGCCGTTCCTTGACGTTGTAGGTCTTTTGTCCGTAGAGACGGTTCAGGTTGGAATCGTCGTTCAGCACAGACTCGTCGTAAGGCAGTCCCTGCGCCTTCTTCATCAGCTCGAGAGCGATCTCTTCCGATGTGTGTGCCTTGGGCAGATCGACGGGATCGATCATCGTGTGTTGAAAACTCGTCTGGGAGTTCCATTTCTCCGTGTTGAAGGAGAAGCTGGCACCGTTACGCCACTCATGGCCGAAGGTGTTATATCGTGTGTTTGCGTTGGCTGTCCAGGGTTCGAGGTTCTCGCGGCTGATAATGTTGACCACCCCACCCACGGCATTCGAGCCGTAGAGGGCCGACGAGGCGCCTTTCACGATCTCTATACGTCCGACGTTGTCGAGGTTCAGACGGTTATAGTCCGTGTTGTCCATGGTCTCACCCGCCAGACGCTCACCGTCGACGAGAAAGAGCACGGCATTACCGCCAAAACCACTCATATTAAGCGAGGTCTCCTGACTCATGGCGAAGCCGAACTCCAGTCCTGGCAGCTCCTGAGTCAGCATGTCCTGAATATTGGTGGCATCAACGATCTTGATGTCGCGGAGCGTGATCAAACGGGTGACGACAGGGGCGTCCTTCAGGGTTTTAGGCGTATGCGATGCCGTGACCACGATGGGGTTCAGCTCAACGGAGTCACAAAAAACGGTCTGGGCAGAAAGATTAACAGCAGGCATCGCCAAGGCCATGCCTGCTAAAAAAGAATATACGAATTTTCTTAATAACTTTTCTGTCACGACTTACTTTCTTGTCCCTGTAAACTGGCCTTCAAAGGCAAAGGGCATATTGCCGTACTTCTGTGTGAACGTCACGACAACGGTATTGTCGCTGAAGATAACGGTGACGTTACTCACGGTATAAGCCTTCTCTGAGCCATCGGCACTTTTCACAGTACCCTCATACTGGGCGAGCTTGCCGGTAATGGTATTACCGCTCTTGGTCAGCATGATACCCTTCACAGGAAGTGCCGGGACTGTCATCATACCCTCACCGTACTTGGGAAGGGTTACGTCAACAGACACGTCTGTTGCCTTAGTAAACTCTATGGTCTCACTACTTTCATCAGCCTCACCCATCACTGTGAGAACCTCTGTACCTGTATAAGAACCAACTACTTGGTTAGCGACGGGTGTCTCAGGCTCATCGTTGTCGTCGCTACCACATGAACTCATACCAAACACGATGGCCACTGCGACCAACGACATTGTCATAAAACTTTTGAACTTCATCATTTTAATCTTTTATTTTTTTAATTGTTGTGTTGTATAATCATATTCCGATCCGTAGGCGCTGTGAGGGATGCTGAAAATGGCTATCATGACCAGTACAGCCAGGGCAACAACCCACTTGTTATATTTCCACTTCAAGGTAGCAAGGGCTACCAAGAAGAACAGGAAGGAGATGAGGGTCTTGTTGTCTGTCAGGTCTGTACCATAGGGGAATCCAGCCCACCAAGGACCAAATGCCGCATGTTGCACGAGAGGGCCGAGGATAAAACCGCCGACAAACAACGTACCCACCGTGATCCAAAGCCACTTCATGTAAGGCTTGCGCGTGATCACCAACAAGAGCGTGTAGACTGCGAAGAGCATCGCGCCAAACATCAGCAGGATATGGGGTATCAGGATATAGGCAGGCACATCATTACGGAATCGTATCACCACGGGCTCATCAGCCTGATAGTCCTTGTCGCCGACGGTGAGATAATACTGCAACTTTCCAGCCACAGGCTGTACAGGCAGTGCAGCCTGCCACACGCTGTCTTTCCAAACAAAATCCACGGTGGTATAATCGTTCGTTGTTGGATACTGACGATAGTGTAGGCTCATGTTCCCCTGAGTCTGAGGGATGCCTTTCAGCTTCACGATCTCATCCTGTTGCACACCACTTCTGGGCAGCTTCACCTTATATCGTTCCCCATTCAGTTCAACAGTCACTTTTTGGGGATAAGTAGGACCCGTCATGCGTTGGTAGATACTCAATACCAA
>JAEETC010000173.1 GCA_016286585.1 Prevotella sp.
ATCCAATATCTTTGCTGAACTACTTCGACCGATACCATAGATATAGGTCAATGCGATTTCGCCACGCTTATTCTGGGGCAAATCTACTCCAACAATTCTTATTGCCATTTGTTAATAAAAAAGATAAAATAAATAACTTAAAATCTCGAAATTCTGCTAAAAAGCATGCAAAGGTACGAAGATTTTCTCAAACCTCCGCACATTTTATGCTTATTTAACATTAACCCTGACGCATTTTATACTTCGGGTTCTTCTTGTTGATTACGAACAGGCGTCCCTTGCGACGTACGATCTTGCAATCGGGGGTGCGCTTCTTCAATGATGCTCTTGTCTTCATATTTGTTCTTTTGTTTATTTGTATCTGAATACAATTCGTCCTTTTGTCAGATCATAGGGACTCATCTCGACCTTCACCTTGTCTCCAGGGAGGATCTTGATGTAGTGCATTCTCATCTTACCTGAGATATGCGCAATGATCTGTACTCCATTCTCCAGTTCTACCCGGAACATCGCGTTCGACAGTGACTCGACGATCGTTCCGTCCTGCTCAATAGCGGATTGTTTTGCCATATATTCTAATATAATTTTTCTTCTGCAATCTCCTCGAAGGATGATAAGATCTCAGCCTGGCCGCGCCTGACGACAATGGTGTGCTCGAAGTGGGCTGCGGGCTTCCCGTCGCGGGTTCGTACGGACCATCGGTCCTGGTCGAGCCACACCGCGCGGTCGCCCATCGTGACCATCGGCTCAATGGCGATACACATGCCGGCTTTCAGCATCACGCCATTGCCTCGTCTGCCATAGTTGGGCACCTGGGGGTCTTCGTGCATCTCACGACCGATGCCATGACCGGTAAGCTCGCGCACTATACCATAACCTTGTGCCTCGCAGTGGTCCTGGACAGCACTGCTGATATCGCCCAGATGATGACCTGCCACCGCCTGCTGAATACCCAGATAGAGCGACTCCCGGGTGGTCTTCAGCAGCTGCCGTACTTCGTCGGAGACTTCGCCCACACAGAATGTGTAGCAGGAGTCGCCATTGAAGCCGTTGAGGAGTGTGCCACAGTCGATGGAGATGATGTCTCCCTCCTTGAGCACTGTCTGCCCGTTGGGCACTCCATGTACGACGACATCATTGACCGACGTACAGATGCTGGCAGGAAACGGCCCTCCATATGGATTAGGGAACCCCTTGAACGTCGGGACGGCACCGTGGTCACGGATGAACTCGTCGGCGACTTTGTCCAACTGGAGGGTCGTTACTCCAGGCTTGATATGTCTTGCCAATTCGCCAAGGGTCTTACCAACAAGTTGGTTGGCCTGGCGCATCAGCTCAATCTCATCTTCAGTCTTCAGGTAGATCTTCATAGAAGATTAATAAGCCGCCATGCCACGGCCGTGGATACGGCCGGAGGAGAGCAGACCGTCGTAGTGGCGCATCAGCAGATGGCTCTCGATCTGTGCGAGTGTGTCGAGCACCACACCGACGAGAATCAGCAGAGAGGTACCACCGAAGAACTGAGAGAAGGCGTCCTGCACGTTGAGCAGGCTTGCCAGAGCAGGCATCACAGCGATGAAGGCGATGAACAGCGAACCAGGGAGGGTGATACGCGACATCACGGTGTCGATGTACTCAGCCGTCTCCTTACCCGGCTTCACACCGGGGATGAATCCGTTGTTACGCTTCATGTCCTCGGCCATCTGCGTCGGGTTGAGCGTAATGGCCGTATAGAAATATGTGAATGCGATGATCAGCAATGCGAAGATGATGTTGTAGGTCCAGCTGTGATGGTCGAGCATCGTACGCACGAACCAGCTGGCATTCTCAGGTGCAGAGTACTGCACGAGCGTGAGGGGGATGAACATCAGCGCCTGTGCAAAGATGATCGGCATCACGTTGGCAGCGAACAGCTTCAGGGGGATGTACTGGCGTGCACCGCCTACCTGCTGGTTGCCTACCACCCGCTTGGCATACTGTACGGGCACCTTGCGGACACCCTGCACCAGAACGATGGATGCACACACCACTGCGTAGAGAATGATGATCTCGACGAGGAACATCACCAGTCCACCACCAGAGATGGCGGTGAAACGTGACGTCAGCTCCTGGATGAATGCCTGGGGCAGACGGGCGATGATACCGATCATGATGATCAGCGAGATACCATTTCCTATACCCTTATCGGTAATGCGCTCACCCAACCACAGGATGAACATACTTCCTGCGGAAAGGATGATGACGGCCGGTACCATGAAGACAGACCAGGAGATGCCCGGTGCAAGGGCTGCTCCTGCCTGCATCTTCAGGTTCATCAGGTACCCCGGGGCCTGGAACAGCAGGATAGCCACTGTCAGCCAACGGGTGTACATGCTGATCTTCTTACGGCCGCTCTCGCCCTCACGCTGCATCTTCTGTACATAAGGTACAGCCACGGCGAGAAGCTGCATAACGATAGAAGCAGAGATGTAAGGCATGATTCCCAGTGCAAAGATCGAAGCATTGGAAAAAGCACCACCGGAGAACATATCGAGCAGCGACATCAGACCGCCGGCAGTCTGTGACTGCAGCTGGCTCAACATGGCCGGGTTGATACCGGGAAGTACCACGAACGAGCCGAAACGATAAATCGCCACGAACAGAAGCGTGATGAGGAGGCGCTGGCGCAGGTCCTCGATCTTCCAGATGTTCTTCAGTGTCTCTATAAACTTCTTCATTACTGTTTAGATTTTTGTTGCGTTACCACCTACTGCCTTGATAGCTTCCTCGGCAGTCTTTGAGAATGCGTTGGCCTCGACATCGACCTTGGCCTTCAGCTCACCCATGCCAAGCACCTTCACGAGCTCCTTGCCATTGGTCAGGCCAGCAGCCACGAGCTCTGCGATTCCGATCTTGGTGAGGTTCTTCTCTTCTGCAAGCTTCTGCAGGGTAGAGAGGTTCACAGCGAAGTACTCCTTGTGGTTGATGTTCTTGAAGCCACCCTTCGGAAGACGACGCTGCAGCGGCATCTGACCACCTTCGAAACCAATCTTCCTCTTATAACCAGAACGGGCCTTGGCACCTTTGTGACCACGGGTAGAAGTACCGCCCAGACCTGAACCAGGTCCACGGCCGATACGACGACGAGAGTGGGTAGAGCCTTCTGCCGGCTTTAAATTATTCAGTTTCATAATCGAATCTTCTTTTTAATTGTTGCTATTAGTCAATAATGGTCACGAGATGGTGAACCTTGCGGATCATACCACGGATTGAAGGAGTGTCCTCTACTTCAACAACCTGAGAGATCTTGCGCAGGCCGAGGGCCTGAAGTGTGCGCTTCTGGTCGACAGGATAGCCGATCTTACTCTTAATCTGCTTAATCTTAATTGTTGCCATAGTCTTTGTCTCCTTTATCCTTTGAATACTTTATCCATACTGATACCACGGGTTCCTGCCACTGTGTAGGCATCGCGAATCTGGCTCAGGGCCACGATGGTAGCCTTCACCAGGTTGTGGGGGTTCGAAGAACCCTTCGACTTGGCCAGCACGTCCTTGATACCGACACTCTCCAGCACGGCACGCATAGCACCGCCGGCCACCACGCCAGTACCGGCAGCTGCCGGCTTCAGGAACACCTGTGCGCCACCGAAGCGGGCTTCCATCTCATGGGGGATCGTACCCTTGAGCACAGGAACTTTCACGAGATTCTTCTTGGCTGCCTCTACACCCTTGGCGATGGCGGCGGTCACTTCGCCGGCCTTACCCAGACCCCAGCCAATGATGCCGTTGCCGTCGCCGACAACCACGATGGCTGCGAATGTAAAGGTGCGACCTCCCTTGGTAACCTTCGTCACACGGTTGATGGCAACCAGTCTGTCTTTCAACTCTACGTCACTATTTACTTTAACATTTTTCATTGCCATAATCGTTTAGAATTTAAGTCCACCTTTACGTGCTGCGTCGGCCAGAGACTTCACACGGCCATGATAGAGATAGCCATTACGGTCGAAGACCACGGCGCTGACGCCTGCCTCCTGAGCCTTCTGTGCCAGCAGCTCACCGACCTTCTCTGCCTGCTGGATCTTCGGCATGGCCTCCATACCCAGTGATGATGCAGAGACGAGGGTCTTGCCTTCCAAGTCATTGATTACCTGAGCATAGATCTGCTTGTTGCTGCGGAAGACGCTCAGGCGAGGACGCTCGGCTGTGCCGAACACGTTCTTGCGAATTCTGTATTTGATCTTAATTCGTCTTTCTATTTTCTTCGTTGTCATAATCTTTTAATTTTCAATTTTCAATTTTCAATTTTCAATTCACAAGATTACTTAGCTGATGCAGACTTACCCGACTTACGACGGATAACCTCACCCTTGAACAAGATACCCTTTCCTTTGTAAGGCTCAGGCATGCGGAAAGAACGAATTTTAGCGCAGATCAGACCGAGCAGTGCCTTGTCGCATGACTCGAGGATGATCTGAGGATTCTGGTTACGCTCCATCTTGGTCTCAACCTTCACTTCCTTCGGAAGCTGGATGAAGATGGGGTGCGTATAACCGAGGGCGAACTCGATGATGTTACCCTGGTTGGACACACGGTAACCAACACCTACGAGCTCCATCTCCTTCTTATAACCCTCGCTCACACCAACAACCATATTGTTGACAAGTGCACGATAGAGACCATGGAAAGCCTGCTTCTGCTTGAGGTTCACAGGGCTGTTCTCGTCGATCTCGAATGTGATGTGACCATCCTCGACCTTCATTTTGATAGAGGGGTCGACCTTCTGTGAAAGTTCTCCCTTGGGACCCTTTACGGTCACGATGCCGTCCTTGTCCTGAGCAACTGTAACGCCTGCGGGGATACTAATGGGCAATTTTCCTATTCTTGACATATACTATCCTCCTATTAATAGACGTAGCAAAGAACCTCGCCGCCAATCTTCAGGGCAGCAGCCTCCTTGTCGGTCATGACACCTTTGGACGTGGAGATAATGGCTATTCCAAGTCCGTTAATAACTCTCGGCATGTCTTTGTAACCCGTGTAACGACGAAGGCCCGGAGTAGACACTCTCTTGAGGCACTTGATGGCGTTTTCACGAGTTGCGGGGTCGTACTTCAGAGCCACCTTGATGGTGCCCTGAGGACCATCCTCGACGAACTTGTAGTTGAGGATGTAACCCTTCTCGA
This sequence comes from Prevotella sp., assembly GCA_016286585.1. Lineage (GTDB taxonomy): Bacteria > Bacteroidota > Bacteroidia > Bacteroidales > Bacteroidaceae > Prevotella. The sequence goes on from JAEETC010000173.1 coordinate 5,166, forward strand.
AGAGGATCTTCGTAATCTCCTTCTTCAAGTTAGACGCAGGAACTTCCACGACACGGTGATGAGCCATAATCGCGTTTCTGAGTCTGGTCAGATAATCTGCTATTGGATCTGTCATAAAAATAATGTTTTTAATTAATCGGGACTGCCCCGACAATATTAATAAATCACTTTGTCTTTGCTTGTTTACCAGCTAGCCTTCTTCACACCGGGTATCAGGCCGCTTGATGCCATCTCACGGAACTGGATACGGGAGAGGCCGAACTGACGCATGTAACCCTTCGGACGACCCGTGATCTTGCAACGGTTGTGCAGACGGATGGGGTTGGCGTTCTTGGGGATGCTCTGCAGCTTGCGTGCTGCCTCGTAGGCTGCCATGGCGCCCTCCTCCGTGTTCACATCGGCCGTAGCGATGATCTTCTTCAGGGCTGCACGCTTCTCAGCATAGCGGGCTACGAGCTTGGCGCGCTTCACCTCGCGGGCTTTCATTGATTCCTTTGCCATATCTCTTAATCCTTTTTAGCGTTCTTGAATGGAAGACCGAAAGCCTTCAGAAGAGCATAACCCTCCTCGTCGGTCTGAGCCGAGGTCACGAAGGTGATGTTCATACCCTGGATGCGGTCCACTGAATCGATATTGATCTCCGGGAAGATGATCTGCTCCTGGATACCCAGTGTGTAGTTGCCACGGCCGTCGAACTTGCTCTCGATACCCTTGAAGTCGCGGATACGGGGCAGTGCGATGCGGACGAGCTTCTCGAGGAACTCATACATACGCTCACGACGGAGTGTCACCATCACGCCGATAGGCATCTTCTTACGAAGCTTGAAGTTGGCGATATCCTTCTTCGAATAGGTAGCCACTGCCTTCTGTCCGCAGATGGCCGAGATCTCGTTGATAGCCACTTCGATGATCTTCTTGTCCTGTGTGGCGTCACCCAGACCCTGGTTGACGACGATCTTCTTCAGGACGGGGATCTGCATTGCCGAAGTGTAATTGAACTGCTTCTTCAGAGCGGGAGCGATCTTCTCCTTATACTCTGCCTTTAACTGTGCTGTGTTTGCCATTACTTAATCTCCTCCCCTGACTTTTTAGCGATACGTGTGACTTTCTTGCCCTCGCGCTTGATGGCGACACGGGTAGCCTTGCCACTCTTCGGATCAATCAAACTAATATTTGAGATGTGAATAGGAGCCTCCATCTTGACGAAGCCTCCCTGAGGGTTCTTGGCACTCGGCTTGGCACTCTTGTTGACCATGTTCACACCTTCAACGAGTGCACGCTGCTTGTCGGTCAGAACCTTCAGCACCTTACCCGTCTTGCCCTTGTCCTCACCGGCCAGGACGATGACGGTATCATTCTTCTTAATCTTGAACTTTGCCATTTCTCTAAACAATTTAAAAGTTAAAGTACTTCAGGTGCCAAAGAAACGACCTTCATGTTCACGGCGCGGAGCTCACGTGCCACAGGGCCGAAGATACGGCTGCCACGGAGCTCACCTGCATTGTTCAGCAGCACGCAGGCATTGTCGTCGAAACGGATGTACGAGCCATCAGCACGGCGGATCTCCTTCTTCGTGCGAACAACCA
>JAEETC010000028.1 GCA_016286585.1 Prevotella sp.
ACTACCAATCAGCGAAGCCCACACATATTCCAGACACCAGCCTGATACAACAGCATAATAGCCGGAAATCAGGAAGCCCGTCAGTACGCCCATATAGCCGATGAGCGACCAGGCCGTACCTCCTGACACTTTCCGATAGGCACGTGCCGTATTTGCCTGACCATGACGACCGATGATGAATTCGCTGATCATACAGGGGATTCCCAGCAACAGGACGCAGAACACATAGATGAGGATAAACACAGCACCGCCGTTCTGACCCGCCATATAAGGGAATCGCCAGATATTTCCAAGGCCCACAGCTGAGCCTGCCGTCGCTAAGATCACACCAAGACGGCTCCCGAAACTCGCTCTTTCCAGTTTTGCCATTTGCATTTAATCCAGTAATCTGTTGCAAAAGTACAAAATAAATCACAATTAGCTATTCATAATTCACAATTATTTCTTACTTTTGCACCAAAATTTGAAGTAAAGATGGAAATGACCTTTCATTTTGTCAGGAAATACCCGCTTTCTTGTATCCTTTTTGCGGCTATCTGGTATCTGTCGCTGTTCTTCATGGCCCCGGAAACTCCGTTGAACAATATCAAGCTCATCGACAAGTGGATTCACTTCATCATGTATGGCGGCACTTGTAGTGTATTGTGGATAGAGTATATCCGTCAGCACCAAAAGCCCGACTACAGAAAGCTGTTCATTTGGGCCTGGGTGGCTCCCATCGTGATGAGCGGCATCATCGAGGTGCTGCAGGAGTACTGTACAGAGACACGCAACGGCGACTGGCTCGACCTGACGGCCAATGCCATTGGCGTCACATTAGGAGCCGTATTCGGACTGATACTATTAGTAACCAAGAAAAAGAAATAAGCAACGGCTTATTTCCACGAGGAATAGGGATTCTTACTCAAGTGACCATTGTAATAACGACGGTCTCCTGTCACTTCCTTTCCGATGAAATCGGGCTTTTCGAAAGGTTCATCTTCTGACTGAAGTTCTACTTCGGCCATCACCAGCCCCTCATTCTCGCCATAGAACTCATCGACCTCGAAGGTGTGATTGCCACTCTTCACCAGATAGCGTGTCTTGTCGATGCGTCCTGGCTCGCAGAGTTCCATCAGATGCTGAGCCTCGTCGAGGCTAATCTCCTTCTCAAACTCATAACGGCTGATTCCATCGGAGTTTGACGGACCTTTAATCGTGAGATATCCGCGGTCGTCACGGATACGTACCCTGACGGTACGACCGTGACCACTGCAGATATATCCCTGACAGATGCGGCTGCTACTATAAGCCTGCCGCTTGTAGTCATCGTTCAGGACCAGGAACTTGCGTTCTATCTCCAGACCGCTCATCAACTGACGATGAAGATGGAATAGATCACGAAGATGATGGCCAGCACGACCAACACGCCGAAGATCCACTCCAGCACTTTCTTTCCACTGTCTTCCTGTTTCTTCTGATAAGCGACCTTCTTCTGGGTCGATTTTGATGGTTTTGCAATTTGTGCCATAATAATATAATGATTAATGATTAGTTTTCTTCGTCGTTCACAGGGAATTCCATCAGATATGCCTTGATGAACCCGTCGATCTTGCCGTTCATGACACTGTCGACGTCACGGGTCTCGAAATTGGTGCGATGGTCCTTAACGCGTTTGTCGTCGAAGACATACGAACGGATCTGGCTGCCCCACTCGATCTTCTTCTTGCCCGCCTCAATCTTCGCCTGTGCTTCCAGACGCTTCTTCATCGCACGGTCATAAAGCTGAGATTTCAGCAGCGTCATCGCACGTTCCTTGTTCTTCGGCTGGTCACGGGTCTCGGTATTCTCAATGAGGATCTCCTCTTCCTCACCCGTATCAGGGTCAGTATACCAATAGCGCAGACGGACACCCGATTCCACCTTGTTCACGTTTTGTCCACCAGCACCACTACTACGGAAAGTGTCCCACGACAACTTCGCAGGATCGACATACACCTCAATGGTATCGTCCACCAGCGGTGAAACGAACACCGAGGCAAACGAAGTCATGCGCTTGCCCTGAGCGTTGAACGGACTGACACGCACCAGACGGTGCACACCGTTCTCCGACTTCAGATAGCCATAGGCATACTCGCCCCCCTCTATCTGCATCGTCACACTCTTGATGCCGGCCTCGTCGCCGTCGAGCAGGTTCGAGATGGTCACTTTATATCCATGAGCCTCCGCCCAACGCATATACATTCGCATCAGCATCGAGGCCCAGTCCTGCGCCTCCGTGCCACCGGCACCCGAATTGATCTTCATCACTGCCTCCATCGGGTCTTCCTTCTGGCGGAGCATGTTCTTCAGTTCCAGGTCCTCAATGGCCTTGATGGCGTTCTGATAGGTTTCATCGACCTCTTCCTCCGTCACCATCTCGTCTTTATAGAAGTCAAAAGCCAACTGCAGCTCGTCGGCCAACGTACGAACCTCCTTATAGCCGTCGATCCAGCGCTTGATGCCTTTCACCTTCTTCATCTGCTCCTCGGCCCTGACGCGGTCTTCCCAGAAGTCAGGAGCCTGAGTACGAAGATCCTCCTCCTCGTACTCCATCTGCTTCTTGTCTATCTCCAAATAACGGTGCAGCGCATCTGCCCGTTCCAATACATCTTTTAGTTGGTCTTGCGTAATCATGGGTGCAAAGGTACGAATAAGTGAGTGAAAAACCAAATATTTTTGGATTTATCACTCTTTTTGTCTCTCTTTACAGAAGAATTTGACCTGACTTTCCTGCCTTGCTTTATAATAATCAGGTAATAAAGTCAAAAAAAGGTGTCCCGGCCTTTGAAGGATTGCTCGTCACACTGCTGCTCATAGCCGCCTCCTTCGTCGCCAATATATTGGCGGGCTTTGTAGCACTGGGGATGATCAAGAAGAATAAGGTACTGTAGGTCTGAATATTTATACACTTTGAGTCATCGCGGACCTTTCCGGTATTTTAGACTAAGGAAACTGGGGCTTTCGTTAGGGGAAAGTCCCGGTTTAGTATAAGGAAACTCCCGGCCGCAGATGCAGCGCATAAACATTCATAATTGGTATATATATTCATTGGGGTTACACCTTATTTATATAGAGGAACAGCCCCAACACCTCATCATCTCACTCTGGATCCTGAAACACCTGCTCACACAGGTGTTTCAGGGAGTGAGGTGTTTTCCGAACACATCACTCAACACCTCACTCATCATCCACCGCCTCTCAATTCATCCCATCATAACTCGACAAAACTTTATATAACTCGACATAACTTTATATAACGTTGAACAACGTGGATTACAATCTGGAAAGTCTTGCGCATTTTAATTCTTTTTTGTACCTTTGCTGCCGCAGAAGAATAATCAAATAAAATGTCTAACACCATTTCAAAACCCGAGGCTCACGAAGCCTCATTCGAATCAACGCTCGTCATTGAGCAGTTCCTCAAAGACAACTACCTCTTCCGCCAGAACATTCTGAGCGGCAAGGTAGAATTCGCTCCATTACCGGAGGCAGGGATTTCTGCCGACGGTCTCTCAACCATCAAGTTCCAGCCGCTGACCCAGAAGGCGCTGAACAGTATTGTCATCCACGCCAAGCGGGAGCATGTGCTAGAGAAGGGCAGTCCGAAGACGGAGATCACAGAGTTTCTTGAGTCCAACGAGATTCCTGTCTTCAATCCCGTCCAAGTGTTCTTCGACGGTCTGCCCCAATGGGACGGTCAGAACCATGTGGCCCGTCTGTTCAGCCGTCTGCCCGGCCTCAGTTCCGAACAGCATGCCTTCCTTGCCATCTGGCTCCGTTCGATGGCAGCCCATTGGCTCCAGTTGGACATGCTTCACGGCAATGAGTGTGTGCCGACCCTCATCGGAGCCCAGGGCTGTGGTAAGACCACCTTTGTGAGACGGCTGCTTCCGCCGGAGATGCGTGAGTACTATCTCGACCACCTGAACCTCTCAAACAAGTTCGACAAGGAGATGGCACTGACGAACAATCTCATCGTGAACCTCGATGAACTTGAAGCCATCCGTCCCTCCCAGCATGCTTCGCTGAAGCAGGTTCTGTCTGTCAGCAAGGTGAACGGCCGTCCTATCTTCGGCCGAACCCAGGAAGACCGGCTGAGATTTGCCTCGTTTGTGGCTACCACGAACAATCCGCACCCCCTAACCGATCCCACGGGCAGCCGCCGTTACTTGTGTCTGGAGATTCCTGACGGACAGATGATCGACAACGACGGCGAGATCGACTACGGTCAGCTCTATGCCCAAGTGAAGTATGAGCTGCTTGAGTTGAAGGCTCCTTACTGGTTCAATAATCAGGAGGTTATGCGCATTCAAGAGTTGAACCTGGAGTATATGGGACAGACCGATCTGGCAGAGATCATCAAAGTGTGCTTCCGCAAACCTGAGGCGGACGAGAAGCCGGAGGCTAAGAACAGTTCTGAACTCATCAGCCTCATCCAGCGCGAGTATCCTTCGGTGAAGAACAACCAGAGTACGAAGATCCGTCTGGGTCTGGCCATGAGGGCGCTGGAGTACGAACACTCCGATCGCGGTCATGTGGCCTACTACAAGGTGATGGTGAGGTAACGCATGAGATGTAGAGTGAGGTGTTTGGCAAACACCTCACTCTCTCAGCTTGTTCAAAATCAAGCAGTTATGAATCAGAAATGGGATGATGAGGTGATGCGTTGATCCTCAGATTGGCACCTATAGATGGGACGATAGCCATCAGCTTATCGTGAAACAGCAAAAAAGGGGTAACGGTTCGTGGATAATGGTAAAAATGATGTCGTAGATGCATTTTTTTTATCAAAGCTATTCGTTTTCACTTTTTTTTCGTATCTTTGCAGCATCAGTTACCTATTTTTTAATAAATGCAGTTATGACAAACAGACTACTAACTCTCATGGCGGTATGGCTGACCGTGACAGTTGTCGCCCTTGCGCAAGAGGAACCAAAACTCACGGTCAAGCCGTCGGGGCGTATTCTCTTCGACGCAGCCTATATTAATCCCCAACATCAGGAAGACGACCTGAAGAGCGGTGTCGGCATCCCTGACATGCGCGTCGGCGTAGGGTTCAACTACGGCCAGTGGAAAGGCAAGATTGACATGGGCTATGCTTATGGCAAGGTGAACATGAAGGATGTGTGGCTGCAGTATGACTTCGACAAGCAAAACTTCATCCGCGGCGGTTACTTCATCCACCAGTACGGATTCCAGAGCAGCACCAGTTCGTCGTTCAAGGAGACGATGGAGGAGCCTCAGAGCAACGCCGTGTTCAACAACGACCGTATGATCGGCCTCATGTATGAGTATTCGGCCCCGAAGGTGCTGGCAACGGCTAGCATCGTGGTGGAGACAGACGCCATGAAGCAGACGACCGACGTGACCGGCAATGAGGCCATCGGTGGGATGACACGATTGCTATACCGTCCATACGCGGAGCGTGGAAAGATGTTCCAGGTGGGCATCAGCGGCGGTATCGAGGGGGCGCGCTACAACAGCAAAGAGGAGCTGAACCACAAGCAGTTCACCCTGAGCACCCGCTGGCCGACCCGTGTGGCGAAGGTGAATTCGCAGCAGGCCGTCGTCACCGATGCCAAGACGATGTATAAATTCTCGCCTGAGGTGATGTACTCCCGCGGTCGGTTTGCCGTCATTGGCCAGTATTTCCTCAATTCGATCACCCGCGACAACAACCAGGAGACCTTTACCGGTAGCGGTGCCTACGTCACCCTGCGCGGACTCCTCAAGGGGCGCGACTATGCTCCCAATATGGGCGACGGCGGCATTGCCACGCCCGATCCCGGCAACATGGAGCTCTGTCTGCAGTACAACTACACGGCACTCTCCGATGCCTCTGCAGGTATCCTTGGCGGCTATCTCAACGACTGGGCAATCTGCTACAATTTCTATCCCAATAAATATATGATCTGGCGCGTGCGCGCATCATATACCAAGGTGACCAACCGCAGCGGCTTTGCCGATAACGAGGTGAGCATCCTGGAGACCCGTCTGCAGGTAAAGTTCTAATTTAGAATTAAGAATTAAGAGTTAAGAATTAAATGATAGGATTATGAAAAAAATGATGATTCTGGCCGTTATGATGATGGCCGCTGTATGTGCTCAGGCACAGAGTGACAAGACCCCCGTTGACGCATACTTCACCACAGGTGAGATGCCCGACATGCTGAAGTGGTGCCCGGCCCCGCCCGATACCACCAGCGCCCATTTCGCCTACGACATCATGCAGTATTTCTGGGGCAAGACGATGCGCCTCGACAAGGAGCGTGCCGACATTGCCATCCGCGATGCCGTCTACGGTCTCGACTGTATCATCCGTGAGTTCAGCGAGCCCTTCGGCCTGCAGATCTCCAAGGAGGAGACACCTGAGATCTACAAGGTGCTGCGCGAGGGTACAGCCACCTGCGACAGCATCTGCACTTTCCCCAAGAGGTATTACATGCGCAAGCGCCCCTTCATGCGCTTCAAGGAGCAGACACTGACCCCCGATGACGAGCCAGCATTGAGCCGTAACGGCTCCTATCCCTCTGGCCACACCCTTCTGGGCTGGAGCTCTGCCCTGCTGCTCTCAGAGATCAACCCCGACCGTGCTGATACTATCCTGGCCCGTGGTCTGATGTACGGTGAGAGCCGTGTCATCGTCGGTGCCCACTGGCAGAGCGATGTCGACGCTGCCCGTCTGGCTGCATCAGCCGCATACGCCCGTCTGCACACCAGCGAACGGTTCCTCGAGCAGATGCGTCTGGCACGTCAGGAGTTCCGTGTCAAAGCCGGCCTGGCTACCATCATCGAGATGAAGGCTTATCAGAAGGAAGCCAAGAAGCGCGCCAAGGCTGCAAAATAAAAATAGAGGAAAACATCAAATAGCCCTACTGCCAGAAATGGACGGTAGGGCTCATTGATTATTCGGCGTACATTTGATCAATCTCCTTGCGGTAGTTCTCATTGAGCACGCGGCGCTTGATCTTCAACGTATTTGTCAATTCGCCCCGTTCCATCGAGAAATTCCTGGGTAACAAGGTGAAGCGTTTGATCTGCTCATAATGGGCCAGCTGCTGCTGGAGAGTATCGATACGCTCCTTCATCATCTCGTTGATCTGTGGATTGACACAGAGGTCTTCACGACTCTCAAACGCTATCTGATGCTCACGGGCATACTCCTCCAACAGTGAATAAACCGGGATGATCAGTGCTGACACGAACTTACGCTGATCGGCAATAATCGCAATCTGGTCGATATATTTATCCACCAGCAGCTTCGACTCAATCATCTGCGGAGCAATATACTTGCCGTTGGATGTCTTATAGAGATCCTTGATACGCTCCTTGAGGAAGAGTTCACCATCCTTCAGGTAGCCAGAGTCGCCGGTCTTGAAATAGCCATCGTCGGTAAAGGCGGCTTTCGTCAAGTCGTCACGGTTGTAATAGCCGATGGTGATGGTCGGCCCCTTCAGCAGCACCTCACCCTCGTCGCTGATCTTGATGTCGATACCTTCGATGGGGATGCCGACACCGCCCACGGTAAACGGCTCTCCCAAGTGGTTACAGCTGACGGTGGCCAGACTCTCCGTGAGACCATAGCCCACCACCATGTTGATACCGATGGAATGGACGAATTCCTCGACCTTGGGATTGACTGTGGCTCCTGCCGTGGGGAAGAAATGAGCCCGTTCCAGACCCAGTTCCTTTCGTACCAGCGAGAACACTGTCTTATTCAGCATCTCGTACTCCAGATGAAGAGCCAATGGCGGGCGCTTACCCTTCGACAGATAGTCGATGTTATGGCGCTTACCCACACTCAGTGCATACAGGAACAGCTTACGCTTCGGAGCACTGGCCTTCTCTATTTGCTCCAGCACACCCATATATACCTTCTCCCAGAAACGGGGAACTGACGACATACAGGTGGGATGGGTCTCGCGCATCGACTGCTGCACCTCTAACGGATAAGTGTTCACAATCAGCGTGGCACCCTCAGTCAGACAGAGGATCTTCCAGCCTTTCTCAAAGATATGGGTAAACGGCAGGAAGTTAAGTACGCGATCCTTCTCTCCCACCGGCACACATTTGTTGTTGGCTTCCATAGCAGCATGGTACTGACCACAGGTCAGAATGACGCCCTTTGAGTCGCCCGTCGTACCACTGGTATAGAGAATGTTTGCAATATCGTCCATCGAGGCGGCTGCCGTGAGGGCTTCCACCTCCGTCTGTCGCGGCAGATTGTCGCCCAATTTCAGGAAGTCGTCGAAATACATGGCATTGGCATCCTGCTCGGCAATGCGCACCCCTTTGTCGAAGATGATAATACGCTCCAGGGTCTGACAGGTGGAGAATACCCGCCGGGCCTTGTCATATTGTTCCTGTTCACCGACAAACAGAAAGCGCACCTTGGCATCGTTGACCATGAACTGGATCTGCTGCTCACTGCTAGTAGCATAGAAGGGAATGGTTACCGCACGGATGCCCCACGCTCCAAAGTCACAGAATAAATACTGGATGGAGTTCTGTGAAAAAACACCCACGTTCTCCTGAACCTTCACGCCCAGGTTCAACAGTGCATTAGACACCACCCTCACCGTCTGAGAGAACTGATTCCATGAATACGACTTCCATTCCTTACTGCCGAAATCCTTATAGATCAGCACTTCACGGTCTCCGTAAATCTTCGCCTGATCATGAATCAACCTGGCCAAATGAGTGTTTGTTTGCATAATCGCTTTCTATAATCCGCTGCAAAGATACAATAATTTTTAGACATAAGAACATTAGAACATATATTTTTATATGTTAATATGTCTTTTTTGTTCTTTCGTCTGAAAATAAAAACTTATCTTTGCACGCAGAACTAAAAACATCCGCGTTATGGAGATAGTAGATTTCAGTCAAAGTAACTCCGTCATCAACCTCTACATGTCAGAGTTGCGCGACAAGAATTATCAAAAGAACCGGCTCCTGTTCCGGCATAACATCAAACGCATCGGCGAGATGATGGCCTATGAGTTGTCGAAGACCTTAGACTATAAGTCCAAGACCATCACGACTCCTTTGGGCACGTTAGACATCCCCCTGCCGAAAGACGACCTGATTATCGCTACGGTGCTGCGTGCTGGTCTCCCGTTCCACGAGGGGTTCCTCAACGTGTTTGACCATGCTGACAACGCATTTGTCTCTGCTTACAGGATGTACACCAACCGTGAGCATACCGAGGTAGGGGTGCATACTGAATATCTGGCCGCTCCCAGTGTCAAGGGAAAGACGGTCGTCATTGTTGATCCGATGCTGGCCACCGGCGGTTCGATGGCAGCCAGTGTCGAAGCCCTGATGAAGACAGGCAAGCCTAAGAAGATGCATATCGCCTGTGTCATCGCTGTCCCTGAAGGACTGGAAGTGGTGAAGGGTGTACTGCCCGAGGATTCCACCATCTGGTGCGCCGCCATCGATCCAGGTATGAACGAGCATAAATATATCGTCCCCGGCTTCGGCGACTGCGGGGATTTGTGTTATGGAGAGAAACTGTAATGGAAAAATATTGTAAGCACATCCGATTATCCAATGATGTCCAGGAGATTCCCCTCCTGAACGCTTTTGTCGACGAGATCTGTGAACTCAATGGTCTTGATGATATGACCACCATGCAGATGAACCTCGCCATCGAGGAAGCCGTCGTCAATGTCATGAACTACGCCTATCCTGAAGGCACGAAAGGATTTGTAGACATCACCTCCATGTCGGACGATGAATGTCTGCAGTTCGTCATCAGCGACAATGGCAAGCCTTTCGATCCCACGACAAAGGAAGAGGTTGACACGACCCTTCCCGTGGAAGAACGCCGTATAGGCGGACTGGGTATATTCCTCGTCCGTAAAATGATGGACAACGTCAAATACGAGTATAAAGACGGTCAGAATATCCTGACCCTAAGAAAGAAAAGTGATAAGTAACTATAGTAGCAAATTTAAAATAAGTAAATAGTAAAATTATGAAAACAACATTTGAGGAAAAAGAAGGCAAGTACATCATGCATTTTGAAGGACGCCTTGACACGGTAGCCGCCACACAAACGGAACAGGAGATGAAGGTGCTCTACGACTGTGAGGGTCACGACATCATCCTCGAGTGCTCCAATCTGGAGTATATCTCTTCCAGTGGCCTGCGCCTCTTCCTTGGCCTGCTCAAGGCCGCCAAAGTCAAGGGCAGCAAAGTCAGCATCTCTGGGATGAACGACAACCTCCGTCAGGTGTTTGCCATGACAGGCTTCACCCACCTCTTTGAATTCCTATGATTCTGTTAGGCCCTGAAACAAAAATCCCCCACTCGGTTTGAGCGGGGGATTTTTGTATCTGTATGGTTGGGTTAAATCAGGTGTAACGTTCCCATCAGATAGACGAGGCCGAAACCGAGAACCATTGAGATGACACCCATGATGATACCCATCTTCGCCATTTCGTTCTGCTTCACATATCCTGTAGCGAAGGCCAGGGCATTCGGAGGCGTGGAGATGGGCAGGATCATGGCTGAGGAAGCAGCAATGGCCACACCAATCAGCACAGTAGGCGTACCGCCGATAGGATCAAGTTTGTCGCCCATAGCACCACAGACGATAGCGAGAATCGGCATCAACAGAGCTGCTGTTGCAGAGTTCGAGATGAAGTTCGAAAGCAGATAGCAGATGGCGCCACCCATCAACAGAATCAACAGTGGAGAGAACTCTCCGAAGGGGATGCTCTCTACGGCATTGTGAGCCAAACCTGAAGAATTCAAGCCATAGCCGAGGGCAAAGCCACCAGCCACCATCCAGATCACACTCCAGTTAATCTGCTCTAGATCGCGTTTAGTGATGACACCCGTCAGGGCAAACACGGCAAACGGGATCATAGCCACCGTATAGGAATTGATACCTGTCACACTGTCAAGCAACCAGAGAGCAACGGTGATGAAGAAGGTGACGATGACCACATTGGCATGGAAGCCTTTCTGCATGCCACCCTCGATCTTCAGTTCGATACTTTTCTGAGTGAAAGGGAAGGTGCTAAGCAGGATACGCCAACTGATGAACAACAGCACGATAACCAGCGGGAACATAAACATCATCCACTGGCCGAAGCCGAGACCAAGGTTCAGACCCTCAGGGTCGTTCAGATATTTCAGGGCAATGGTGTTTGGCGGTGTACCGATAGGGGTACCCATACCACCAAGGTTTGCAGCCACGGGGATAGACATTGCCAAGGCAATACGGCCCTTGCCCTCTGGGGGCAACTGACGGAACACAGGAGTGAGGAACGTAAGCATCATAGCAGCCGTTGCTGTGTTAGACACAAACATCGAGAAGAGGCCCGTGATGAGCAGGAAGCCCAGGAGTACCATCTCACTGCGTGTACCGAAGGGTTTCAGCAGCACCTTTGCCAGCTGGGCGTCGAGACCCGTCTTCGTAGCAGCAATAGCCAATACGAAGCCACCGATGAACAGCATGATAACAGGGTCGGCGAATGTCGCCATCACACCTTTATATGATAACAGTTTACCTACTTCCTCCTCGTTCACCATCGGCAGGATACCACTATCCGAGCAGAATAGCAGCATCAGTACGATGATGGCCACCGACGTGGCCCACGACGAGACGATCTCAAGGATCCACATCAGCGTAGCAAACGCAAAGATGGCAATAATACGCTGCTGGATGACGGTAAGGTTCTGAATGCCATACCACTCGGTGGGCATGTTCCAGAGTAAGAGGGTCACTAATGCCACAAGGGCAATCTTCACGGCACGCTTGGTGTCGGGGTTATACTTCCGCTGATGACGCATCTTGTGGTACGTCTCAACGAGATGAAAGCCTTCGTAAATGTGAAACATATCAATTGATTTATATTAAGTTCTCGAAAACGGCTGCAAAATTACAAAAAACTACCAACTATCAACTATAAACATCCAACTAATTGACGGATATTAAGTGTATAAATACACAAAACCATCCCTATGATAGTGAGTCATAGGAATGATTGATATGTAGAGTTTACAAAAAGCCCGAATTATGGCCTTAAAATCCCCAAGGCCATCCGCCTGGTCCGCCACCACCGCCAGGACCGCCACCGCCACCCGTGTTGGAGGAGAGACTGACTGACGAACCACCACTAACGTCGGCGTCAGTATAACCCATTCCATCGAAGATACTTGTACCATTGTTGACGGTGACGCCACTCTTCAGCGTAGGCTGTGTGGCACCCGAGACAACAAGTGTCGAACCACCACTTGACGGGGTTTTGAAAGCGAAGGTCTCACTGCCTACAGTCAGGGCATACCAGCTATTCTTACTCCATGAGTTGGTCGAGTAGCACAACTGTGTCAAGCTGCTGCCGTTTTCCAATCCGCCAATGGCGATGATGGTACCGCCCGTGACATAGAGTTTCTTCCGTTCTTCCGAGTTGGCATCGATGGCTACTTCAGGTGTCGATGATCCGATAGCATACACCAGCCCACCCTTGATATAGCAGTTGCCGTTGGCGTCGACACCGTCGTTGCCGCTAGAACGGGCATAGACGTAGCCGCCGCTGATGGTCAGATTACCAGTACCGCCAGACGTGCTGTACGAGGCATTGATGGCATCGTCAGTCGCATTGACGGTTACCTGTCCGCCAGTGATGTCGATAGAGGTCTTGCTCTCAATACCTTCGCCGCCTGCACCCGTCGTAGTGACGCTGATGATGGCATTGTCGCCGATGGTGATAGCTCCGTCGATCTTGATACCCTTGGGCGATGACTTGTAGTCGCTGCCATAACGTTCAAGCTGCTGCGAGGAGGACACCGTCGATATATTGCCGCTTGAAGATGCGACAACGGCATTGCCTGAGGTCTTGATTGTCATCGTTCCACCCGTGGCCGTGAAGGAACCGTCGCCATTCACACCTTTGCCACCTGCTCCCGTACTGGTCAGGTTCATAGTGCCGCCACTGATGACGACATGACCGTCGGCACTGAAACAAGCCGAAGCCTTGGTTTTCTTATCAGCGCTGTCCCAGGCGCCGCCACCTGTGGTTTTCACGGTGATGTCACCGTCGCCGACGATGAGGTCGCCGTCGCCCTTGATGCCCTTGGCGGCAGCAGCCGTAACGGTCACGTTGAGGGTGCCTCCCTGCAAGTAGATGTTGCCACTGTCCTCATCCTCATGGGCATCGGTCGTCTCTGTCTTAACGATCTCGCCTGTCGAGACTTCGCCACCGAGATCACACTGAATACCGTCATCGCCTGTACCGCTGATGTTGACTGTACCACTCTTCATCAGGAAATACTCTTCACAGTTGATGCCGTCACTCACAGCAGAGGTGATGTTCAGCGTCAGGTTCTTCACTGAAATATAGTCACCACTCTTGATAGCGTGTTTGGTATTCCCAACGACATTCAGGGTTCCGTTGCCCTGCAACTGTATCTGTCCTTTACTATAGACACAAGCTTTCTGCGAACCACCAGAGCAGTCGGTCAGCGTATTCTCGGTGCCTTTCTTGGCACTGATCTGTATGCGCTTCGAATTGCTGATATTAATGGCTGCACCCGATGGGTTGGTCAGGGTAACGCCTGCCAGAGAGACGGTACACTTGTAAGAGCCACTCATGGTCAGGGAGCCATCGGTGGTCGTTCCTAAGAGCTGATAGGTAATCTCGTCGTCGTCCACAGCCTCAGTGTTCGTCTGGTCGATCATGACATGGTTGCCGCTGACGGTTGGGGTGACATACTGTGCTACATTGCCAGCCACCGTCACCGTGGCATTGCCGCTGTTGCTATAGACGATGCTCACTTGATTAGCCGTGACGCTGGTGTCATCCACCTTCATCTCACCGATATCCGAGAGCGAAAAGGTTTTGCCCATGATGGTCACCGTCTCACCGTCAGCGTAAGTCATCTCCCCCGTCTGAGCGGCAGGGAACTGATAGACGACGCTGCCCACCTTGACATTCAGCGTCTGAGCCGTGGCTGCTATCGTCAGCACAAGGGCTACTATATATAATAAGGTACGTTTCATTTCACAATCATCTTATAAGTTCTGGTTTTCGTCTTGACAATATAAACACCCCGTTTCATCTGGTCCTTCGTGACCTGATGGCCATGCAGGTCGTAGATGTCCGTAGCCTCACCGAGCGTTTCGCTGGTGATCTCCTCGATTCCTGTTGTCTCGTCGGTATTCGAGAAGTACATCTTCGAGAGGTTAGAAAGGACGAACGTCTGCGAGCCGGCAGTCATCGTCTTCCCGCTGATTGTCAGCGTCAACGACGACACGTCAACGGAAGCCTTCGCCCCGTCCGTCGTCTCAAAGGTCAGGTAGGCATATTCTTCGGCTTGCACAGTCAGTGCCCCTACCAGAGCCATCATGATGATTACAATCTTCTTCATATCCGTGTAGTTTTATCTTTTTCGGATGCAAAGATAATAAGAAATCGGGGCGCTCGCCGAATTTATTCAACGAACGCCCCATTTTATTCTACGAATCTGCCTAACTGGTTCCGTATCTTACGGTACGTCTCTACCTGATGGAAGCCACTAACAGACTTTATTCAGGACAGACAAGGGCAATACTCCATCCTGCCTGTAGCAACGGCTGATAGAACACCATGCACTGCACACCGTCGAAATCGACAGTCATCTGTCCCTCCCTGCCGCCGACCATCGCCTCGCCAAGACGGATGATGTCAGGCTGGAGTCGAGGGTTCACACCATCGAAGATCGTGTGATAGATCAGTCGGTCCTTATCCGGATAGACCAGGAAATTGCCGTTTTTTCCTGTCACCATACAATAGGAGCCAGGAATGGGCATTCGACCCGTAACGGCCAGCGATAGCTTCGGCAACGAGATGTCGGTGGAAATAACACCGATGAGATGGTGCGAGCGGTCGTAAAGCGGGACGGAATAAGAGGCAATCATATCTGTAGAAGAGAGAGTGCCTGCATTGAAATCGTCGTAGGGATCTACCCATACCGGGCTACCCTTCTCACAGGGATAGCGGTACCACTCCTTGCTGTAATAGTCGTACTCACCCTCAAGTACGGTGGAGATACTGTCACCATCGCGTACCGAATAAGCCGAAAAGTTTCGACCCAGTGTCTCAAAATAGCCAGGCTCCGTGGTGATGGAACAACCGTTGATATCGGGGTGACTTTCCACCACACGACGCGTATAGGCCAGGAGGGAGTCTGGATTCATATTACTGACAACAGTAGGCACCATATCGTGGGTAGCCGACTCAACGATATCAAGATAATTGGTGATACGCAGTGACAAGCTGTCTAGCAGGATGTGGGCATCGGCCATCGTACGATCCTTCGCCTTACTTCTCGACCAAAGCAGGCCAAGAGCGATGAAAAGCAATAGGATGACAACGGCTACAATCCGTAAAAAAAGTTTTCCAGAAACAATCTGGCGTATGGGAAAAACACTCATCGTTTTCGTATAAAACTACAATTAATGTGCAAAGTTACGAAAAACATCTGAAAATACCACAGAAAACTTCACTAAATCACGTTAAATTGTGATGAAACAAGTGGTTTTGGAAAAAAAATGCTTAAATTTGCAGTCGTTATAACAAACGGACGGCATGAAACCAAAACTACCGCAAGGCCTGCTATTCGCGGCCATATTGCTGATGGTCTCGCCAGAGGCACAGTCCCAGACCGATAGTCTATCCTCACCCAAGCCCCAGTCACGGGAGTACACTGAGGAACATCCGCTAGTGTATGAGGACGTGTGGGATCTATGGCCCTACGCCTTCCTCAACGACAAGGGGGAGCCAGAGGGCTATAATGTGGACCTGATTAGGATGATGATGAAGCGGTTGGGTATACCTTACGTCATCAGGATGAAATCATCACAGGAGACTTTCGACGATCTTAAAAGCGGTAAGAGCGACCTGACGCTGGGTTTGGCCGTGGGTTACCACGACGAATACGGTCTCTACGGCAAAAATGCAGTAACGCTGTTCACGCAGAGCGTGGTGACGCCAAAGTCGAAACCCGTGCAGATCAAAACTTTCCGTGACCTAGGTAAGCCCGGGATGCAGGTCATTGTGAACCGCAACTCGATGTGCTACCACCTTATGCTCGATTACGGCTGGGGCGACAATGCCATCCCCCGAAAGGACATCCGCGAGGTTATTCAGCAGGTAAGTGCCCGTGAGGAAGGCCAAATCGTGTGGAACACCTTAACGCTGAAATGGCTAATGAACCGCTACCTGATCGACAACCTGCAGTTGACTCCCGTGAACATGCCCCACGGCGAGTATAAGTTCATGTCGAACGACCAGCATCTGCTCGATCTGCTTGACGAGGATTTGACGAAGCTGAACGCCACAGATGAGCTGAAGCCACTGCAGGACAAGTGGTTCTACCCTGAGCATCTGCAGAAGGAAACGTCACGATGGGTTTACTACATCACCGCCGCCGCCTTACTCTTGCTACTCATCATGCTAGTCTATACGATCAGCTACCGCCTGCAGAGCTACCGCTTGAACAGGGCTAATAGCCGCCGTAACCGCCGTCTAGCACTTATCCTACAGACCAGCCAGGTGCATGTATGGACCTACGACATCGAGGCCAACGAATTTTCCTGGCGCAACGAGAACGGGCAGGTGGCCTATACCTACTCAATGGAAGAGTTCTCGCATCGTTACAGTCCGGAGGACTTCCAGAAACTGAAAGCCAGTCTCGATGAGCTGGCAGGATCAAGGGGACAAACCCCTAATCCTACCATTAAACTGCAACTGAGGGCGAAGGATGTGGAAAGCGGCGACATGGTGCTCAGGGACTACACAATCGTACTCACCGTGCTGACCCACGACAAACACGGCAAACCCTTGGTGATCATCGGCACCAAAAAGGATGTGACAAGCGAGCGCGATAAGCAACGACTCGACGAAGAGCGTACCCTGCGCTACTGGTCTATATTCTATACACCGGTGGTAGGCATCCTGCTCTTCGACAAGGAGGGCCGACTGGAAAACATCAATCCCAAGGCCTGCGAGATATTCCGCTGCGAGGAGGACGAAATCATCAACGAGCAAGTTTACCTGCATGATCTCATCGATACGGGCAACCTGCGTCTCGAAGAGACCGACGGCTACTATGCGTCACAGTTTATCGACTTCGACAAGATTCCAGAAGAGCAGCGCAAGGTGAGGAGCATACACCGCACAGGCAAGATCTGCAATGAGGTCAGGCTGATGACCGTCACCGACAGTAACGGCAGTCTGCTGAACATCTTTGCCATCATGCGCGACATCACCGATTCAGTGTACGGCATCGGGCAGCACGCCATCGAAAAAAGGCTCTTAGATGCTGTCAAGACGACACTCAAAGAATACAACGCCAGCATAGACAGTGTTCTCCGTGAGAGTGACGTCCGGCTAGCCACCTACTCGCCATTAAGCCACACGCTGACCATCTATCGCAGCGTCAACGAGGTTCAGCATGCCCTAACCCAAACTCGTTGTATGACACTCGTACACAGCAACTCCAGCAAGGTAGCCATGCGTATCCTCAATGACATGGACAAGCGGGAGGACAAGGACATACGGGCAAACATCCACACCATTCTCCGCGTCAAGGGAGGCAAGCCACTGAGGGTGCAGTTCTGTCTGATGCCCCTACATGACCATCAGGGAAACGTGGTAGAATACCTCGGACTATTACGCGACATCTCCGAGCTGCACTACATTGAAGAACGCTTAGCCGTAGAGACGGCGAAGGTGCAGGAAGTGGAGAACACGAAGAACCGTTTTGTAAAAAACATGGTACAGGAGATACGTACTCCCATGGACAAAGTGCTCAGCTATGTGGAGCAGTACAACCCCACGTCTCCAACTGAGAATGAGCCAGTGCTGGCCAAGGGCATCCTTGAAAATGCCGACTACCTGCTCCATCTTATAGACAACATCCTCTATCTCTCCCGCCTTCAGGCACGGATGGTGGAGATTCGCAGACAGCCATGTAACTTCGCCGAGCTGTTCGAATCACAATGTATGGAGGGCTGGATGCGCTACCAGAATGCCGAAACCCGATATATCGTAGAGAATCCCTACGAGCAACTGACCGTTGACATCGATGCCGAAAACCTCGGCAATGCCATCGGACAAGTTGCCGCCAATGCCGCGCAACATACCAAGAGCGGAATAGTACGCGCCCGCTACGACTATATCGGACGCCGACTTATGATCTCCATCGATGATACCGGTGAGGGTATGCCACCCGATGTGCTGGCATATATGAACGACAAGGACAACACCTTTGCCTCGCAAGATACCAAAGGTCTCGGTCTGGCTATCACCAAGGAGATTGTCGCCCAGATGGACGGCACCTTAGAGATCAGTTCCGAACAAGGCTCTGGCACTACCGTATATATCATGCTCCCCTGTCACGCCAGCATCATCAAACGCAAAAAACAGATGTAGCCTATGAAAAAGATCCTCACCATATTATTCACCATCCTCTATTCACTATTCACCGTTTCCGCTCAATCGCTGAACGACAAGTATACGGCGAAGCGACCGGTGGTGATGGTGTGCGACTGGGACAAGCCTCCCTATGAGTTCCTCAATGACAATGGTGAGCCCGCAGGCAGCAATATCGACGTGATGCAGGCCGTGATGAAGAAGATTGGAGTGCCCATCAAATTCGTGATGAAAGAGTGGAGCATCGCCTTGAAGACCTTCGAGCGTGGTGATGCAGACATTATCCTTGCCAACACACGACGTTACAAAAAGGAACCATACGTCGTGTCGGACAACATTGTCAACTACAACCGCATCCGCGTGGCTACCCATTCCGACTCCACCAGCATGATCACTTTCAAGCAACTGGAGCGCGAAGGAGCTGTTTTCAAGCCCGGAGACTACTCGGCCTTCTATTTCATGGACGGTGACTCTATCAACACCAACCTCATGGAGTTCCAGACACCCAAAGTGGCATTGCTAGGTTTGCTCAACGGCGATTATAAATATTATGTGTGGGGTGAAGAGCCACTGAAGTGGAAAATCAAGGAACTCAACCTCGAAGGTATCGTACTCAAAGACGTAGGCATCCCCATCTCCGAATTGCATATCGTGGGACGTGACCGCCAGCTCATCGAAGAGATCGACGATCAATACTCACGACTGAAACAGGGCGGAGAGATTGCCGTCATCCAGGACCGGTGGTTCCACCCCGAGCGCATTAAAGAAGAGTCTGAACCTTATTGGCTTTACATTGCCGCCGGCATCCTGACTCTTCTGGGCATCATGTGGTTCTTCATCTGGTTGGCACGCCGCCACGTCATCGCGGCCAGCCGTGCTCACACCGAACTCAATGAGATGATGATACAAGCCCTGCACATGGGCAACTTCATCGTGATGGAATACGACATCAAAAGAGACAGAGTGACAAACAGCTACGGCAACGTGTTGCCAGCTGGCGGACTGACATTGAAGGAGTTCTCTGATCGCATACATTCTGACCAGCGGCAGGAATTCATTCAGAAGACCAATGCCCTTTTGGAAGGGCGGGACCGTCACTTCGAACTTGACAAACGATGGAATGCAGGTACGGAAAAACAGCCTCATTGGCTCAATTTCCACGGACACGCCATCTGCGAACTTGACAGCGACGGCAAGCCTGCCTATATCGTCAATGCCATCCACGACGTCACTCAGGAGATGGAGGAAGACGAGGCCGCACGCAACCTCCTGCATAAATACCAGGTGCTTACCAACATTCCCTTCGTCGCCATGTCGTTCTACGACAGGGAGGGCTATCTCTACAGTCTCAACGATTCTATGAAGGAACTCTGTGCTATGAACTCTGATAGCGACTCACAGCATTTTTGGGAGAATGTCAGCATGTTCGATATCCCACTCTTCAGAGGTATGTATTCCCCCAACACCCGTGAGGACATCTCTTTCTGCCAGCACTTCGAATATCCGGAATTCGGACTCGACAAGTATATCGAGGTAAACATTCAGCCGCTCTTCAATGCCGACGGGGAGATTACCAACTACCTATGCACTGCCTTCGACGTCACCCGGGAGCACGACCTCTACAAGGAAGCACTCCAGTTAGTCAGGGATCGCAAAGCCACCTGTCAGCAGATCAGCCTGCAACACGAGCGGATGCACTATCTGCTTGAACGCAGTGAACGCTATCTCATGCGCAGCAGCATCAAGGACGAGCGTGTCACTTTCTACCGATCCCCAGATAAACCGGAATATGTACACAGTTTCTCCCACTTTGAAAGGATCCTCGCCAAAGAAGATCGAGAGTTGGTAATGAACATCCTCTACGACGACACGGATCGCACACATCAAGAACAAACCATCCATCTGGTACATCCCTCTGAAGGTCAGAAGGGTACGGTATTCACCGTTAGTTTCAACCCCATTGTCAACGATAAGGGTGAAACTATCGGCCACGAAGGTATCGCTTCAGACATTACCCGCCTCGTCGACACCAAGGCCCACCTTATGAAAGAGAGTCGTCTGGCTAAAGACAGCGTTAGCATGAAGAGCGCATTCATGGCGTCGATGACCCATGAGCTGCGCACCCCACTGAATGCCATCGTCGGCTTCTCCAGTGTACTTGAAGCTCTGAAAGACACACCGGAGCGGGGAGAGTATGTACGTATCATCCGCAACTCGAGCGACATGTTGCAGCGGCTTATCAACGACATCGTCGAGGCGTCGAGCCTGAGTGAAGGAGCCTTTACCATCGAGCCAAGAGACATAGATTTTGTCAAGGAATTCGACGACATAAGCACCACACTCGAACAGCGTGTGCAGAATCCTGACGTGACATTCATCAAGGAGAATCCCTACGAACATTTTTATACGACCCTCGACATCGGACGCATCCAGCAGATACTCACCAACTTCATCACCAATGCCGTAAAATTCACAAAACAAGGCCAAATCCTACTAGGCTATCGTTATGAGCACCAAGGCCTGACGCTCTATTGCAAGGACACAGGCCCCGGCATTCCCAAAGAAAAGCAGGCCGTCGTCTTCGATCGCTTTGTAAAACTGGATGAGTTTGTGCAGGGCACAGGCATGGGACTGGCTATCTGCAAGTCGATAGTCGAACGTTGTAACGGAAAGATAGGCGTAGAGAGCGAAGGCGAAGGAAAAGGCTCCACCTTCTGGGCATGGATGCCCTGTGAGCGTCGGCTCACCTACTGATGTTCAACCTTTATGAACTTGGTGAAGCCTGTCATGGCGAGCACCTTATACACGTCAGGGCGCACATTCGTCATCTTGAATGTCCCTTTGCCTGCCATTACTGTGCGCATCGTCTTCTGCACGATACGCAGTCCGCTGGAGGCTATAAATGTCAGGTCGGTGCAATCCAGTTCCACATTGGCTCCGGGTTGGCGGACGGCATGCTGGATGTCGGCCTCAAACTGTGAGGCATTGAGTGTATCAATGCGACTTTCGGTCTGAATGATGGTCTTTCCATCTTCTTTAATTATCTTCGTCATACTACTTTTGGTTTTTCACTTTTCACTACTTTCATCATCTTGAGAATATTCTTCCCGTCATGCCTCCGGTACGTCACCTCGTCCATGATCTGCTTCATGATAAAGATGCCCAGGCCGCCTATCTCACGGTGGGCGGGATGCACGTCAATATTTGCGGTATCCTTCTTGGTCGGGTCGAAGGCACGTCCTCCGTCTATGAGTACGAAGGTCAGCTCACATCCCTTACTTTCGGCCTCGATCGTGATGTCGGCCTTCTCATCTTTCTCATGTGCATAGAAGATGACGTTTGAGACTGCCTCCTCCATCACTAACTGCAGATTCATCATCAGCTCACTGTCGATGCCGAGGGCCTCACCGATTCCCTGTAAGAAATCATTCATGCGCTCCAGCTCCTGCATCTCGTTTCTGATGGTCAGTTTCCATTGCATCACTGCGTCATCATCCTCTCTCTTGGCGTGAACATTCATACAGAGCATTGCCAAATCGTCGCTGGGTTCCGCATTGCCCACGAATGCTGCGACAGATTCCCGCACCTGCTCCACTGTCCTTCGGGTATTAACGAAAGGCTGCGACTGCATCAGATCATACAGTCTCTGCTCACCGTACTGTTCCTGTCGGCTGTTCTCCGCCTCCGTCAGTCCGTCGGTGTACACTAACAGCACCTTGTCGCGGATGTCAGCTATATGTTCACCTATGAACTCTAGCTCAGGCCATAACCCTAACGGAGCGTTCGATTCCAGTTCCAAAAAGGCCAGACTGCCTGACTTCCCCCCAGCATCCGGACTGATGACTAAAGGGAGTGTATGGCCACAATTACAGTAGTCCATCGTACCTGTTCGGAGATCTATGACTCCGATCAACATCGTTGCAAACGTACCGTTCTCATTATCGATAGACAGAGTCTCGTTCAGGCGGGTGGCTATATAGGTCGGAGGGAAGCCCTCCTTGGCCACCATTCGGAAGAGATTGACGATCACCGCCATCGTCATCGATGCCGCCACGCCCTTGCCTGACACGTCGCCCACACAGAAGAAGAGTTTGTCCGACTGTAAGAAGTAGTCATACAGATCGCCACCCACCTCCTTGGCGGGCTGTAGCAGGGCAAAGAGATCAATATCGTTGCGTTCAGGGAATGCAGGAAACCTGTTCGGCACCATACCCATCTGGATGCCCCTGGCGATACGCAGCTCACTCTCGATACGCTCCTTGGCGGTGGTGGTCTCCTCAAGTTTGTCATAGGCCTCCCTCAGTTGTCTTACCTGCTGGCGGCGACGGTGCAGGTAGAACGCAAGGAAGGCGATAGTCAGTAGAGCGATGGTTCCCAGAAGGGCCATCATCACATGATGGGTGTGCTCACGACTGATCTGAGCAGCCAGCCGCAGATCCTTCGCCTCGTTCTCCGCCCGAGCCAAGTCAAGCTGCAAGGCATATTCCGCCGTCTGCTTCTTCACGCTGACATTACTCACCGAGTCGTTATACTGCTTGTATTCACGGTAGATCGTATAGGCTTTCTCATAGTCACCCAACAGCGCATAGGCTTCTGCCTCGAAGGGCATCCTGTTCGCTTTACTGTTTATCAGCCGTGCATAGCCCAGAGCCTCGGCATAGCGCCCCTCGAGTTTGGAATGATAGTAGTCTGGGATATACGACAGCCCGCCATCATAGTGAAGGCTGTCCATGGCTGTCTTGTACTCGTGGAAGGCGCGATCGAACTCCGCCTTACTCCCGCCAGTCTTCTTTTCTATCTGCTTGGCCAGTCCTACACAGATATAGCTCAAAGCCGATATCTTATGCACGTCGGACACATTCGGTTCCTTAAGAGCCAGACGGGCACACTCGATCATCTTCTGATTGTCACCCCTGTTCTCATTGATCTTGGCAAGCCCGATATAGTCCACTGCGGCACTCTCGTTGGGGAAATAGCGGTGCAGGTATCCTATGCTCTCATAAAGGCCCTTCTCCGCCTGATCAATCAGCCCGATACTGCTCATCATCGTCGTATAGGCACTGCTCGCGGCATAGAGTCCGTACTTCTCGTCCTTTGCCAGGGCATACTCGCGCTCTTCTTTCACAATGGCCAGCCCCCTGTCGCGGTCTACCTTACGGAACACATAGAGCGCCTGGTTGCTCCATGTCTTATAGAATAATTGATTGTCGCCCGATTCCTTTGTCAGAGCCTTCAGCCTGTCGGTGGTCTCCAGGAACTGGCTCACACTGTCCGTGCCGTAGAGCCTGTACATATCCTTGCGAGCCGCTTCTATCTGCTCATGGATATCCTCTGCCGCCACAGCAAGTGCCGACAGAAGTCCCACGATAATGATTGCGAGCCGAAGTCTGTTCATGCTGCAAAGATACAAAATTATTCCGAATGCTCAAACATTTTCTATAGAAAGTAAGGCTGACGAGCGTTAATGACCGTTATAATCTCCTCGATTATATTAAAGAATCATAAATCCAAGTAGCTGTCATACAGTATTTTGCCTATTCTGAAATTAGGCCCAGCGAGGGTGAATCCCGCCAGGCCTATACCTATTATATAATAATGTGTTATTTCACCTCCCAGATGTCGTTGGTCTCGAGGAGCTCAGAGAAGTTGTGGTACTTCTTCTGGGCAGAGACCTCTGCGAGTTGGGCATGTACGGCGTCGTTGTAGGTAGGAGCCTCCACGTCGCGGATTACACCGAGGGCGATGGGGAAGCCATCCTCAGGCGTCATCATGGCGAGCTTCAGCTGCAGGGTATTGTCCTCACAATGGGCATCATGGACAAGTACATCGTCGATGGTATAGCCGTCCTTGCCGATCTCCACCACCTTCAGGCCAAAACCCTGCTGCACGAGTCCGAATTCATTGTTCTCACCGAACACGAGCTTCTCACCGTGCTTCACGTAGATGGCGTTCTTCTTACGGCCTTCGTTGTTGTAGACGATGTCATGACAGTGGTCGTTGAAGATGACGCAGTTCTGCAGTACCTCCGTGACAGAGGCACCCTTGTGCTCATAGGCAGCCTTCAGCACCTCAACCGTTCCTTTGGCATCAGTAGCGACGCAACGGGCAAAGAAATGTCCGCGGGCACCAAAGCAGAGCTCGGCAGGACGGAAGGGATCCTCCACTGTGCCGTAAGGGCTCGACTTCGAGACGAAGCCACGGGGAGAGGTGGGTGAGTACTGACCCTTCGTCAAACCATAGATACGGTTGTTGAGCAGGATCATATTGAGATCGATGTTACGACGATTGGCGTGGATAAAGTGGTTACCACCGATAGCCAGTCCGTCGCCGTCGCCAGACACCTGCCAGACGGTGAGGTTGGGGTTTGCGACTTTCGCACCAGTGGCGATGGCTGCGGCACGACCATGGATGGTGTTCATGCCGTAGGTGGCCATGTAGTGCGGCAGACGGCTGGAACAGCCGATACCACTGATCACTGCGACGTTCTCAGGGGCTACGCCAATCTCGGCCATAGCCTTATGGAGTGAAGCCAGGAAGAAGTGGTCACCACAACCCGGGCACCAACGCGGCTGGCCTTTCTTGAAATCTTGTGCTGTATATGTACTCATAGCTTTACTTCTTTAAAATGTCCTCGAATGCGTTGACTAACTCTTCTACCACAAACGGCTGGCCCTTCACCTGATTGAACTGGTAGGGAACGAAGCCGTCGACCTTCATGCGGAGATAGGCAGCAAGCTGGCCCATGTTCTGCTCGGCCACTACCACCTTGTTATATTTATTAAGGACGGCAGCCGTGTTCTTAGGCAGCGGGTTCAGATACTTGAAGTGTGTCTGAGCCACCTTGTAGCCCTTGGCACGGAGTTCATCCATCGCCGAGCGCAGATGACCGTAGGTAGAGCCGAAGCCCACAATCAGCAGGTCTGCATCAGCGTCGCCATCAACCTCGAGGTCAGGTACCTGGATATTAGCGATCTTCTGCTGGCGCAGACGCGTCATCAGGTCGTGGTTCTCAGGATTGGTGGAGATGGCACCCGTGTTCGAGTCCTTCTCCAGTCCGCCGAGGATATGAGCGAAACCCTCACGACCAGGCACAGCCCAGTAACGAGTGCCATTCTCGGCACGCATATACGGTGTCCACTTGCCCTTCAGTTCCTCAGGAACATAAGGAGGATTGATGGGATCGAGCTTAGCCATCTCAGGCAGTTTGAAGGCACCAGAACCATTAGCCACAAAGGCATCTGTGAGCAGTACGACAGGGGTCATGTGCTCCAGGGCGATCTTACAAGCCTGATAAGCGGCATCGAAGCAGTCGGTAGGACTGGTGGCAGCCATCACAGGCATGGGACTCTCACCATTACGGCCGAAGAGGGCCTGCAGGAGGTCTGTCTGCTCCGACTTCGTGGGAAGACCCGTGGCAGGGCCACCACGCTGTACGTCGAGAACCACCAGCGGCAGCTCCATGATGACAGCGAGGTTCATGGCCTCCGACTTCAGGCAGATACCAGGACCAGAGGTAGAAGTCACACCCAGAGCACCAGCGAACGAAGCACCGAGGGCTGATGAACAGCCTGCGATTTCATCCTCACACTGAACGGTAATCACACCACAAGACTTGTGCTTCGACAGCTCATGGAGCACGTCGGTAGCAGGGGTAATGGGATAAGAACCGAGGTAGAGCTTCAGGCCGGCCTTCTCAGCGGCAGCGATGAAACCGTAGGCCGTAGCCTTGTTACCTGTGATGTCCATATAGCGTCCCGGTTCCTTGGTCTTCGACTCCACACGATAGACATTGACCGTCGAAGAATGGGTATTGTGTCCGTAGTCATAACCAGCCTGGATCACCTTGATGTTGGCCTCAGCGATGGCGGGCTTCTTGGCGAACTTGTCCTTCAGGAAGTTGGCCACGAGGTTCAGATCACGGTCGAAGAGCCAGCAGACGAGTCCGAGAGCAAACATGTTACGGCACTTCATCATGGCCTTCATGTCCATGCCTGAGTCAGCCAGACAGTCCTTCACCATCGTGGTGAGCGGACACTGGATGACGCGATCCGGGTCGATGCCCATCTCGCCGAGGTAATCCTCAGTCTTAAACTGTGCCTTCTCCAGATCCTTGGGACCGAACGAGTCGGTGTCGATGATGATTGTGGCACCAGGCTTGGCGTAGCGGTACTGCGTCTTCAGGGCCGCGGCGTTCATGGCCACCAGTACGTCGCACTTGTCGCCAGGGGTGTAGACCTTACCGGCACCAATGTGTACCTGGAAACCAGAGACACCCGTCAGCGATCCTTGCGGGGCGCGGATGTCTGCGGGATAGTCTGGGAATGTGGAAATGCCGTTACCAACGGTGGCACTGACCGTAGAGAAGATGTTGCCGGCCAACTGCATACCGTCGCCGGAGTCACCAGAGAAGCGTACGACCACCTGATCGAGCTCCTTCACTTCTAATTGTTCTGCCATAAAATATCTGTTTATTACTAACTTTCACTAAAACGGCTGCAAAAGTATACATTTTTATTCAGAAAGCCAAATAAATATAGCAAAAAGTGCATATTTGCCCCCTTTTTCTTGCAAATATTCACTTCTCATGCGATAAATATTCATTTTCAGCCGAAGTCCAAATCCATGAGAACCGTCCTCATGTTATAATTCGCTGCTCAATAATTTGTTTTTTTGCTCGCTTATTCGTAACTTTGCAGAGGAATTTGTGAAATAGAGTTGTAATAGGACATGATCAGAAAAGCAAGCAACAAAGACATTCCGCGTATCATCGAGCTGTTGCATCAGGTGAACATGGTGCATCACGTAATACGTCCGGACCTGTTCAAACCACACACGACTAAATATAACGAGCAGGAACTGGAAACCATGCTCGACGATGACAGTAAA
This sequence comes from Prevotella sp., assembly GCA_016286585.1. Taxonomy (GTDB): domain Bacteria; phylum Bacteroidota; class Bacteroidia; order Bacteroidales; family Bacteroidaceae; genus Prevotella. The sequence continues at coordinate 27,339 of JAEETC010000028.1, forward strand.
CCCATCTTTGTCTATGACGACGGGCTGGTGCTGGGCTATGCTTTCTGTCAGGTGACAGAGGTCAGAGGCAACCAACTGTTAGAGGACATCAAGACTCTCTATATCGACGATATCTGTGTGGATGAGAATGCCCGTGGCCGACACATAGGAAAGGCGCTATACAAATATGTACGCGACTATGCGAAGTCCATCGGCTGCAATAACATCACCCTGAACGTGTGGGAGGGCAACGACCCTGCCATCAGTTTCTATAAGAATATGGGCATGCAAGTTCAGAAAACGACAATGGAAATCATCCTGTAGTATAAGTATCATGAGTATGAAAAAACCATCTTGGCTTGAGAAAGAAAAACTCTATAGCATCATGTTCGAGTCGGAGCATCCGGCTGGACGTCTTTTTGACCTTACCCTGATCATAGCCATCTCGCTGAGCATCCTCATTTCATTCGTCGAGACCGTTCCCTCGTTAGCTCACACCTTTAAGCTGGTACTTGAGATACTGGAATATCTGCTCACCGTCTTCTTTACGGTCGAGTATATTGCCCGTGTCTACTGCTCACCCCGACCTCGCGACTATGTGCTGAGTTTCTTCGGGGTCATCGACCTGTTGTCCATCTTGCCGCCTTATCTTTCCTACTTCCTGCCCAATGCAAGGTATATGATTCTGCTGCGTTCGTTCCGCTTCATCCGTATCTTCCGTATTTTCAAACTTTTCAGTTTCATCAATGAGGGATACATGCTGATGCGCTCGATTCAGAAGAGCCTCACCAAGATTGCCGTTTACTTCTTGTTTGTGCTGATACTGGACATTTGCCTTGGTACTCTGATGTTTATGGTTGAGAGCGGTGTGCCCAATACGCAATTCACCGATTTGGCCACATCGGTCTATTGGGCCATTGTCACGATGACCACCGTTGGATATGGCGACATCACGCCAGTGACTCCCATCGGGCGCTTGCTTTCAGCATTCGTCATGCTGCTGGGTTATACCATCATTGCCGTACCCACAGGCATTGTTACGGCCAACATCATTGACGAGACGAAAGAAAAGCCGAAAGACGGGCACTGTCCGCGTTGTGATGCCATGGTGCGCGACGAAGACCACTATTGCTCTCATTGCGGAGAAAAACTCTAGCCTTCAACGTCACAGAGGTATAGGCATCAGTACTTGAACGACGAGCCGCCGAGGAACTCTCTTAATAGAGAGGTAGGTGGAATCTGCGTATCGGGAATAGGCTGGATGTAGCGCAAGAACTTCAGCAGGCGGTAGGCCTCAGCATGTTCGGGACAGTTCTCTGG
>JAEETC010000174.1 GCA_016286585.1 Prevotella sp.
TCCTCTCTCCCATCAAGGACCTGATGCAGGAGACGCGCGGCTGGGACTCTACCGCCTTCGGAACGATGCAGGGTTCCGAGGTGTTCCTCAACGTTTTCGTGTTCTTCCTCATCTTCGCAGGTATCATCCTCGACAAGATGGGCGTTCGCTTCACCGCTGTCCTCTCGGCAGCCGTCATGCTCGTTGGAGCCGTCGTGAAGTGGTATGCCGTGAGCGAGAGCTTCATGGGAAGCGGCCTGGAGACGTGGTTCACCAATAACCTGAACTACATCCCAGTCTTCGACGAACTGGGTGTGAGTCCCTTCTACGAGGGCATGCCCGCCTCAGCCAAGTTCGCTGCCTGCGGATTTATGATCTTCGGCTGCGGCTGTGAGATGGCAGGCATCACGGTGTCGAGAGGTATCGTGAAGTGGTTCAAGGGCCGCGAGATGGCCTTGGCGATGGGTTCTGAGATGGCTCTGGCCCGTCTGGGAGTAGCCACCTGCATGATTTTCTCGCCGTTCTTTGCCCGTCTGGGTGGTGAGGTGAGCGTCACCCGCAGCGTCGCCTTTGGTGTGGTGCTGATGTGTATCGCCCTGATGATGACTATCGTCTACTTCTTCATGGATCAGAAGCTCGACAGTCAGACAGGCGAGGCCGAGGAGAAAGACGATCCCTTCAAGGTGTCAGACATCGGCAAGATCCTCTCGGACCTAGGCTTCTGGCTCGTAGCGCTGCTCTGCGTGCTCTACTATTCGGCCATCTTCCCCTTCCAGAAGTATGCCGTGAACATGCTGCAGTGCAACCTCACGCTGACGGCTCCTGATGCTGATTCGTTCTGGGCATCGTCGAGTGTTACCATCATCCAGTACATCATCATGCTCATCGTGGCGGCTGCCGGCTTCGCCTCGAACTTCCAGAAGAAGGCGAACATGAAATACGGACTCTTGGCCATAAGTATCATCTCGCTCATCACCTATTGCTATATGGGCTATATGCGCCAGTCGGCAGAGTCGATCTTCGCTGTGTTCCCCTTACTGGCAGTGCTGATCACACCGATCCTGGGTTCCTATCTCGACCATCACGGCAAGGCTGCCTCGATGCTCGTCTTAGGTTCCATCCTGCTGATTGCCTGCCACCTGACGTTCGCCTTCGTGCTGCCGATGTTCAAGGGTAACGCCGTTGGCGGTATCATCATCGCCTACGCCACCATTCTCGTGCTGGGTGCTTCGTTCTCACTCGTGCCCGCAAGTCTCTGGCCCTCAGTGCCTAAGCTCGTCGACGCTAAAGTGATTGGTTCGGCCTACGCCCTGATTTTCTGGATCCAGAACATCGGCCTCTGGCTGTTCCCCCTGCTCATCGGCAAGGTGCTCGACGCCACGAACCCAGGTGTGACCGACCCTACGCAGTTCGACTATACCGCCCCACTGGTGATGCTCGCCTGTCTGGGTGTGGCTGCCCTCATCCTCGGCTTCGTGCTGAAGGCCGTCGACAAGAAGAAAGGCATCGGCCTCGAACTGCCGAATATACAGAAATAAGATAGAAGAACTCTTGTTTTTAGACATAAGAACATAAGAAACATAAGGGCTGCGCCAAGAAAAGAAACAATATGTACTTATGTTCTTATGTCTAACAAAAACAAAGAAAAATATGTTCTTATGTTCTTATGTCTGAATAAAAATTCTTATGTCTAAACATAAAATAGAATATGTATGAAGATAGGATTCGATAACGAGAAATACCTCAAGATACAGTCTGAGCATATCAAGGAACGCATAGCGCAGTTCGACGGCAAGCTCTATATGGAACTGGGTGGCAAACTCTTCGACGACCATCACGCCTCCCGCGTGCTGCCTGGCTTCAAGCCCGACTCGAAGCTTCGCATGCTCGCCCAGCTGCGTGACTCGATCGAGATCGTCATTGTGGTAAGCGCCAACGACATTGAGAAGAACAAGGTGCGTGCCGACCTCGGTATCACCTACGACGAAGATGTGCTCCGTCTGCGCGACGAGTTCATGAGCCGTAACTTCTTCGTGGGTTCCGTGGTGATCACCCACTACAACGGCCAGAGTGCCGCCGACCAGTTCCGTCATCGTCTGGAGCGCATGGGCATCCGCAGCTATATCCACTACCCCATCGACGGCTACCCCACCAATGTGGACCTCATCGCCAGCGACGAGGGCTTCGGCAAGAACGACTATGTGGAGACCTCGCGTGAGCTGGTCATCGTGACGGCCCCTGGTCCTGGCAGCGGAAAGATGGCCACCTGTCTGTCACAGCTCTACAACGAGAACAAGCGTGGCATCCGTGCAGGCTATGCCAAGTTCGAGACCTTCCCCGTGTGGAACCTGCCGCTGAAGCATCCTGTAAACATCGCTTACGAGGCTGCCACTGCCGACCTCAACGACGTGAATATGATCGACCCCTTCCATCTGGAAGCCTACGGCAAGACAGCCATCAACTACAATCGCGACATCGAGATATTCCCCGTGCTGAATGCCCTCTTCGAGGGTATCTACGGTGAAAACCCCTATAAGTCGCCGACGGACATGGGCGTCAACATGATCGGCTTCTGCATCAGCGACGACGAAGTGTGCTGCAAGGCCTCGAAGGACGAGATCATCCGTCGCTTCTATGCAGCCACCAATAAGCTGGCCGACGGTGCTGATAATGAGAGTGAGGTCAGTAAGATCCGTCTGCTCTTCAATCAGGCGAAGATCACCACGGCCTTCCGTCCTGTGACCACTGCTGCCTACGAGAAGAAACTGGAGAGCGGCCATACGGCTGCCGCCATCGAACTCGAGGACGGCACGATCATCACCTCTAAGTCATCACCCCTGTTGGGCTGTTCCGCTGCCCTGCTGCTCAATGCCACTAAATATCTGGCAGGCATCGACCATGACGCCAAGCTCATCCCACAGAGTCTGATTGAACCTGTACAGAAGACCAAGACCGAGTATCTCGGGGCCAAGAATCCCCGTCTGCATACCGACGAGGTGCTTGTAGCACTCAGCGTCTACTCTACCCACGATGAGAACTGTCGCAAGGCGCTTGAGCAGTTGCCGAACCTTCGTGACTGTCAGGTACACTCGACGGTGATGCTCAGCGAGGTAGACCGCAAGATCTTCAAGAAGCTTGGCTGCGGCCTGACCTGCGATCCCGTCAGGAAGAAGTAAGAAGAGATGAGTGAAGCAATAAGACAACGCCTCAACGATTCACCCGTTGCACGCTGGACGGTGCTCTTCATCGTGGCTACGGCCATGATGATGGGCTACTTCGTCAACGACGTGATGTCGCCCTTGGAGACGTTGTTGGAGGCTTCGCCAGCGGAAGGCGGACTCGGATGGAGTCCTTCCGACTACGGTTTCTTCTCCGGAGCCGGCAGTTTTATCAACGTCTTCCTGTTGATGCTCTTCTTCTCGGGAATCATCCTCGACAAGATGGGCATCCGCTTCACGGGAGTATTGTCGTGCTCGCTGATGGTGCTAGGTACACTGATCAAGTACTATGCCGTCACAGCGGGCTTCCCACCTACGGCAGTAACAGAGTTCTCACTATTCACCATTCACGTTTCCCTTCCTACGTCCGTGGCTCTGGCCTCCCTTGGCTTCGCCGTCTTTGGCGTAGGTTATGAGATGACGGGCATCACCGTCTCGAAGGCGATGGTGCGTTGGTTTACGGGTCACGAACTGGCCCTCGCTATGGGACTCCAATTGGCGATGGCCCGCTTCGGTACAGCTGCAGCCCTCAGCATCTCTGCCCCTGTCGCCCGGCATTTTACCCTCTCCACGCCGCTGTTGCTCAGTCTGGCCTTCCTCATCATCGGCCTGTTGGCCTTCCTCGTCTTCTGCGTGATGGATCGCCGCCTGGATCAGTTTACAGTTGACAGTTTACAGTTGACAGATGAGTTCCATTGGAGTGATATCGGCACGACACTGCGCAGTCCAGGCTTCTGGCTGATCACACTCTTCTGCGTGCTCTTCTATTCCGCCGTTTCGCCCTTCCTGAAGTTCTCCACGAAACTGATGGTCATGAAATACGGTGTAGACGCAGACCTTGCAGGTTTCTTCTCTTCGATAGCACCCTTCGGCACGATCCTCATGACGCCACTCTTCGGTCTTATCTATGACCGCTATGGCAAGGGTGTCACACTGGTGATCACTGGTGCACTGATGCTGACGGCCGTTCACTTCGGCTTCTCGCTGCCCATGCACAGCAGCACGATAGCCATCACCTTGATGGTTATCCTCAGCATCGGCTACTCCCTGGCACCTGCCGCCCTCTGGCCCTGCGTGCCGAAGATCATTCCTCTGAAATGTCTGGGTACGGCCTACTCGATGATCTTCTTCATCCAGAACTTCGGCCGTGCCATCATCCCCATGTTCGTAGGCAAAGCCAACGAGACCGATCCCACCTACGAAACCTCGATGCTCATCTTCGGCTTCACAGCCCTTGGCGCTGCCCTCACGGCCATGGCCATGTGGTACGTAGACCGTCGCAAAGGCTACGGACTACAACTCCCCAACATCCGTAAGTAGTTGACTTCCGGACATTGGGGAGCATGTAAGATTCTATTTTCTTTCTAAAATTGGAAGCGGGCAACTAACGGCAAATGGTCGCTATAGCCCTTCTTCTGGTATTTCATGCCTTTATAGGTGCGGCGCGGGAGATAGCCGCCGTAGAACTTATCCTTCTCCAACAGGAACTTCGGGGAATGGATAAAGACCGTGTCCACCTTATTATATATATAGGGCGACACAATGATATGATCCAGACTGTTCCACTCACCCTTATAGCGGTAGGTGCCCTTCACGCCATAGCGACCAGGGGCCTCCTTGGAGATGTTCTTCAGGTTGTGACGGGCGATATGCTGCACAGCCGGGGAATCATGGTAGTCGTTGAAGTCGCCGCTGATCAGGATCTTGGCATCAGGGTTAATGGCTCTGATGGAATCTACCGACAGCAACAGACGATTGGCAGCCTGCATACGGAACGGACGGCTGGCCTTCTCGCCCCCATTACGGCTCGGAGCATGGACCACAAAAACATGCAGCGTGTCACCAGACTGCAGTTGTCCACAAGCATAGAGGATATCACGCGTCCGTTTCATGCCCGGAATCGTATCAACCCGAAGGCCATAGGAACGAATCAAGGCAAAAGAGAAGGGTGAGTATATCAGAGCCACATCCACACCGCGGGCATCAGGCGACTGCGTCATCACATACTCATACCCTGCATTCTTCAGCAGAGAGCGTTTGGTTAGGTCTGTCAGCGTCTGGTCGTTCTCCACCTCACAGAGGGCTATCATGTCAGGAATACCATCTTCGGAAGTGGACAGGATAGACTTACCTATCTTGTCCAACTTCTTCCAATAGCGTTTCTCCGTCCACTGGCGCGTGGCATCAGGCAGGAACTCCTCATCCTGCTTCCCCTCGTCGTGACGGGTATCGAAGATGTTCTCTACGTTGTATTCCACAAACGTGAAGACCGAGAGCAACAGTGAAAACAGTATGGTCATTTAGCAAACCTTCTCTAAGCGTTTCATCATCGCAAACATGAATATCGCTGCCACGAGGCAGACGCCCAGGAACACACTCCAGCAGACCCAGAGGGGAACAGCGCCCCAGAGCAGACCACCAACCACCACGAGCTGATTACCGATGGCCGTTGCTACGAACCAGCCACCCATCATCATACCCTTATACTTCGGAGGTGCCACCTTCGACACGAAAGAGATGCCCATCGGCGAGAGCAACAGCTCACCGAACGTCAGCACCAGATAGACCATAATCAACAGATTAGGCGTCACATCGGCCACATGTTTTCCAACGGGATTGCCATCAGCATCCATCACTGTCTCAGGCGTTGGCAGTCCGAATGATGCGAATGCCATCAAGGCATAGGCGATGGCAGCCACAATCATACCGTAGGCAATCTTACGAGGTGCAGAGGGTTCCTTGCCCTTGGCTGCCAACCAACCAAAGATAGCCATAGACACAGGTGTCAGCGCCACCACATAGAAGGGGTTGAACTGCTGGAAGATAGGAGCAGAAACGGTCACGCCGCCATTGGGATCATATTGCAGGAACAGGAAGGCCACGGCCATACAGATGACAATAGCCGAGATGGCCTTACCCTTACCGGTCTTCGACTGGAACAGCGAGAACAGGGCGTAGACAATGAAGATCACAGCCACGAGATTCCATACGTTGAAGCACATGGCCTGTAAGCCCTCAGCCGACTGAGCGGTGAACTCATCGGCAAAGTATGTCAACGACAGACCATTCTGGTGGAACGCCATCCAGAAGAAGATGACCACAGCGAAGACAAGACAGAGTGCAACAATACGCTGTTTAGTTTCTTCCTTCGACAGTTCCTCCACAGGGGCAGTAGTATCAGCTGCAGCAGCCTTCTTCGTGCCACCCTCCGTATGACGGAAAGTGCTGCGGAAAATGTAATAGATGGCGATGGACAAAACCAGCGAGGCACAAGCCACGGCAAACGAGAAGTGATAGGCATCGTTCGACGAATAGCCCAGAGCGGTCTCTGCATACTCCTTGATCTTAATGGCAGCCGTCGGAGCAAACAGGGCACCGATGTTGATGGCCATGTAGAAGATGGAGAAGCCCGAGTCGCGCTTGTCCTTATACTGCTCGTCGTTGTAGAGGTCACCCACCATCACCTGGAGGTTACCCTTGAAGAGTCCCGTACCAAAGCCGATGAGCAACAGGGCAGCGAGCATCACCACCAGAGCCGTAGAAT
>JAEETC010000175.1 GCA_016286585.1 Prevotella sp.
CCTTCAACGACATCGTCACCTTCGCTGCCTTTACCGCCATTAAGCAACTGGGCCTGAGAATCCCCGATGATGTGGCCCTAATCGGCTTCACCGACGATGTCCATGCCCAGTACGTCACTCCCAAACTTTCTGCCATCGAGGACCAGTCGCAGCTCATGGGCCAGACGGCCTGCCGCCTGCTGCTGAAGAACATCGGCGGCGACCGTAAGATCTATCGCGAGATCGTTCCCCAAAAGGTCATCATCCGCGAAACCTCCGCCCGCGGGTAAGAGGGGACGTTTTTTGAAAAAACCGTGCCCCCTCGCCCCTTTTTGACTTAATGGTTTGAATATCATACTATTGAATGGGGCTATGTTTGCATAAAACCGTGCCCCAACCTAGCCCTAACCCCGCCGCTTACCCCTACCTAATCCCTTTATATGCAAAGTACACACCTTTCGCTACCCTCCTGCTACCCTAGAATATCCGGGACGGGAGTCTCATGAAATGATACATTGTAAATAAAATTCAGATTATCTATATTTTCTTGTTGGTGATATGTAAATATCTGATATACAATGCCTTACACTTGATTAGATTTTAAGCAAAGTAAACTGTGACTTTAGATAGGGTAAACTCTGACTTTACCCTATCTAAACTCTGACTTTACCCTATCTAAACTCTCGGTTTACTCTATGTATTTGAAATGTGTAAATATATTTGACAAAGAAAGTGTCTTCTTCTGTAAATATGCTCCTGTGGACGTATTGGCATGTGTCAATAACATCATGTTACTTATTAACTTTTCTTTGCGTTATAATATTGGAAGTTTCAGAAATAATGCTTATATTTGCGCAGAAATTACAAACTAAACTCTAACCAACGATGAAGAAGCAATTATTTTTAGCAGTATTGATGCTCCTGCCTGCGGTGGCTTGGGCTGATGAATTTACTTACAATGGAATCACCTATTTGGTGATGGATTCGCAATTGAAAACTGTTCAAGTGCAGAAGATTAATAATACGGGTGCTATTGTTATTCCTGCGAATGTAAATGGATACACAGTAAAGCGGATCGGAATGTGTGGCAATAGCGGTATCACCTCTATTACCATTCCGAGTACAGTGGATAGGTTCGTTGAGGATGCCTTCAGTGGTTGTACCGGTCTGACGGAAGTCAAGATAAATGACCTAACGGCTTGGTGCAATATTCACATGACTATGGGCGGGGAGACAGATTCCTATTCAAGCAATCCCTTGCGCTTTGCACATAATCTGTACAATAATTATGGCGCATTATATACGAGCGTGACTGTCCCTTCAACGATTACTGAGCTTGGCGATGGAATCTTTGAGGGTGCCAGCTGCCTGACATCGGTGATGCTCCAAAGCACGTTGAAAAGTATCGGTATGTGTTGCTTCCAGGATTGTACAGGCTTGACAGAGATTACGATACCCAATAACGTGGAAACGATCGGCCGACGGGCATTCCGGGGTTGTTCCAATCTGGAAACAGTTACTATCGGCAGCGGCGTAAAGAACATTGATTATCTGGCTTTCAATGACTGCTCAAAACTGAGCCAGATTGTATGCGAGGCTGCTACGCCTCCCACATTAGAGACGTCTGTCTTCAGCGACAATACTTTGAACTATAAGACTTTGGTTGTTCCTCAAGGCAAGAAGAGCGTCTATCAGAATGCAGCTGGGTGGGGCAGCTTCAAGAAAATTGTCGAGGTTGGCGACGAAGGTTATCAGTTTATGAGCGGCGGGGCCCGATACCAGGTGATCAACGGCACGACTTCTCCCTATACATGTATGCAAGTGAACGGTAACTATACGAGCAACGATGTGGTTATCCCCAGTTCCGTCTATGATAATAAGACCCGGAAAACGTATAATGTGACCACCTTGGGCGAGTTCGCTTTCTCTGGCATCAAAGCAACAATGACCTCTCTGACCATCCCCAATACCGTCACAAGGATTAAAGAATGGGCATTGTGGCGATGTCTCGAATTGAAACGCTTAAATATTTCCGACTTGACGGCGTATTGCAATATGGAGGTTGAGCCAGGCCAGACGGCTGTCGACAATAATCCCACGTACTATTCTCATAATTTGTACCAAAACAATCAGGAAATTGTTGATCTGTCGATTCCCAATGGTGTGACAGAGATTAAGATGGGCAAATTTATTGATTGCACTAACTTTAAGACTGTCAGCATCCCAGCCTCGGTGAATAAAATCGGAATGTTTGCTTTCACAGGTTGCAGCAGCCTACAGACGATAACGATGGCCAATGCGACGCCTCCCGAATTGTATGCAGGTCCTGAAGGTCAAAGCCCATTCGACAACAATGCATATTACAAGGTGAAAGTCGTCGTGCCCAAGGGCGCTTTGGCGAACTACCAGAACAATGCGAAATGGAACAAGTTCTGGAACATCGTTGAGTATGGTGGGACAGGCTACGAATTTGAATACAGTGGTTTTAGGTATAAAATCTTGGAGAACAATCCGTCAACTTCTACCTACACCTGCGAAGTCATCAAGGCTAATGCTTCTGCCAATGTTGTGATTCCAACGTCAGGGTATTGTAATGAACTCGGATTGTCATTCACCGTGACTAGCATTGGTACAACGGCTTTCTCAGGCATGAAGGACATCATGACCCAGGTCACCATTCCCGCTACGGTGAAGAGGGTTAAGGAAGATGCTTTCAAGGGCTGTAACGCCTTGACGCGCGTAAACATTAATGATCTGAAGGCGTTCTGCGAGATGGTTGTTGAAGATAGTCAGACGGCTTTCGACAATCATCCAACCTTCTATGCACACCATCTCTATCAGTATAATTCGGAGATTACTGCTTTGAGCATCCCCAGTGGTGTGACGACTATTCAAGCTGGAACCTTTGCCGGGTGCAGCGGTTTTAAATCTGTGACATTCCACACGTCGGTGGAGGGTATAGGCTATGCTGCTTTTACTGACTGTTCTGGCTTGACTGAGCTTACTTTCCCCAACAGCGTAAAAGCTATCGGCCACGGCGCTTTTTCCGGATGTACGTCATTGACTAAGGTGAATTTTGGTACTGGCTTGACCGATATCTGGGATTATGCTTTCTATAACTGTGACAATTTAAGTACTATTGAGATGGCTTCTTCGACACCTCCGACAGTGCACACAGTAACGGATTCTGAATCACATGCGTTTGACGGTAAGACATCGAGTGCATTGTACAAAGCCATCGTCATCGTGCCCAAGGGAGCTGTGACGGCCTATCGCAACAATAGCGAATGGAACAGGTTCACGAATATCGTCGAGCTCTGGGGCGTGGGCTATCCATTTGAGGTTAACAATGTTAATTATGTGATTCTGGAGAATAACAATGTCGCCGTTGCACGTAGGGCAGGAGGATATTCTGGTTACGTTAGCTTCCCAACCAGCGTGTATGCTAACAATACTAATTACACCGTCACCACCTTCGGATCGAATGCTTTCGCGGGGTGCACCAATATGACCTCTATCACGATTCCTGCCACATTGACGCGCATCAAGGAAGGTGCCTTCGCTGGTTGTACGGGTCTCACGGCTGTTTATATCTCAGACCTGGCTGCTTTCTGTAATATCGATGTGGAGGATAATGTGACGGCTGAGGACAACCATCCCACCTATTACGCCCATCATCTATATTTGAATGGAAAGGAGATCAGGGATCTGGCTATTCCCAACGTTAACACGGTGACAGTCATCAAGCCCGCAACCTTTGCCGGACTGACCTCTCTGACCTCTGTGTCGATCCCGGGCCGTGTGACTGGTATCGGCTATCACGCCTTTGCTGCTTGCTCAAGCCTGAAGTCTGTCATCATCCCCAGTAGCGTGACTGGGATCGCTTCCGGCGCTTTCCAGAATTGTACCAGTCTGACAACGCTAGTGTCTCTCCGAAGCTCAGCACCGGAGTGTGGTTTAGATCCTTTCTATAATATGGACATGGGCAAGTGTGTGCTGTGGGTTCCCAGAGGCTGCAAAACAAACTATACAGGCGCAAACTATTGGAACTCCTTCCTGTACACCAATGAGCTGATTATGGGCGACGCCAATGTCGATGGAGCGGTGAATGCCGCGGATATCGTCGAGGCGGTCAATGCCAAGAGGAACGCCCCGTCGACTAGGTTCATTCAGTATAATGTGGATCAGACAGGTAATGGCGTCGATGCCAGTGACATCAACGCCATTGTGAATAAGGTCATGGGGAAATAAGAGCGTAAGACAGAAAGACTCAGTTACTGCTGACGAGGCGGACTTCTGAGTTCAGGCCGCTGGGCACAGGCTCCCACTGGTCGTAGGTGGTGCGGTGGTAGTTGATGTCGACGACGTTGATCTCTTCCATCTTGCGCCACTTCACACCGCGGCGGTCAAGGTCGGCGATACGGTTAGCAGGCAGGTTGGTCACCTCGATGCGAATCTCGTTGTCGCCGGCTTTCAGTCTGTTCTTGCAGTCGAGCACGAAGGGCACGCTCCAGGCACAGCCGATGAACTGTCCGTTGATGTAGACACGGGCTGACTCTCGGACGTCGCCGAGATCAATCTGCCAGCTGGCCTTGGCCTCGGCCTTGGAGAGACGGACATGCGTGGTGTAGACGCCTGTGCCCATCGTCACCTTTGCGCTGTCGTCGTCGAGCGTCTCCCAGGTCTGCAGGTGGTCGATGGTGAAGGATTTGTTGACCTTCGGTGATTCCTCCACAAAAGATAGGGTCCAAGGGCCGGGGAGTGCTTTCGAGGAGTGAGGAGTGAGGAGGGAGGAGGGAGAAATGTCTGTGGCGGAATTTGTGGAGACTTGTAATATTCTCGATTCCCCACTGCGCAAACAGAACTCGATACTATCTCCATAGATACGGGCAGGGGTGATGTCGCCGTTTAGCGGGTTGAACCAGACGGCATCCTTGAAACTGACGGCCAGTGGTTCGACGGTGTGGATGTCGTTGGGCGTCAGGTTGGCGATGAAGTAGTGGTAGCCCGTGTCGTTGCGGCGGCGGATGGCCTTGAGGCCGCACTCTGTCTTGATGGCCTCGGGACGAGCGGCAGTCTGGAGGTCGGCGGCTCGCGTACCTATTATAATATGTGCACCTTGGGCTTTCAGCTGCTCAATATGGGCCTTTACGCTCTCGGGCATCATGCGGCACTCAGGGATGACGAGTCCCTTGTAGCAGGTGCCGGCAGCCGTCTGGAGCATTCCGTCCTTGAAGACTGTCGTCAGCAGCAGACGGTCGGAGATGTAGTCGCAGTCGAAACCTGCACGGTCGATGTCGAGGATGGCCTTGATGAACTCAGGTGCGAGCTGGCCCATCTTGTGGATGGAGAACTGCATGAGCAACTTGTCGGTCTGTTTCTGCCACATGTCGCGGACGGGGAGGTAGACGAGGAAGTCGTTGTCGGGCTGTCCCCACTGCAGGAAACTCTGGCAGCGCTCCACGTACTGCATGAAGTAAGGTGCGTCGCGCCAGATGGAGTTCGTCGGACTCATGTCGATCGAGGCATAGAACTTCCATCCGGGCCATGGGTCGTCCTTCGGCGAGTAGCAGGTGCCGTGGAAGAACATGTGGTTCACGCCGGCACAGAACATCAGGTCGATGTCGGGCTTCAGCTGTGAGAGTGAGGTGCGGAAGTGCTCTGTCAGCCAGGTGAAGGTCTCGCTCGATGTGAAGGGCTTGCCACAGATGTGGGCTGCCGATGGTGCGTATTTCAGCATCGAGAAGTCGGAGTCGTTCTTGCGGGTCTTGCCGGGATCCTGACGGAGTCCCTTGATGCCGAACTCGGAAAGGCCGAAGCCCTCGATCTCGGGGATGTCGACGGCGGCGTAGCAGTCGATGAGGTTGGCGGGTGAGCCGTGGGCCTGGTTGCGGGTGATGGCTCCGTGGCTGTGGGCCCAGGCTGTCCATTGGTTGGTGAAGTTCTCCAAGAGCAGGTCACCGAGGGTCTCGCGGTAGTCGCTGACAATCTTCGGGTCACCGTTGCGTAGCTGCCGCAGGTAGTGCTCCAGCCGATAGCCGCGGCGCTGCTCGAACTCCTGAAAGAGCGTGGGTGTCCAGGTGGCGGCCTCCACCTCGTAGGAGTCGTTGAAGAACGTGTGGGGGTAGGGGGTGCCGGTGCGCTCGAAGGCTTGTTCGATGTGCTGCAGATAGTGCTGGACGGCCTCGCGGTCGAAGTGGTCGATGACCAGTCCCTCACCACCGGGAGCGGCGCGCTTTACCTTCATCACACCATGACGAGCCCAGACGGCCACCACCTCCCAATGAGCGTCGGCCATCTCTTTCAGTTCGAGCTTCAGGGTCTTGCGGAGTGTCTTGTTGGAGGCTGTGGCGATGCGGGTCTTCAGTTCTTCTGCCGGTGACCACGAGAGTCGGCCGTCGCTGACAAAGGCGGTCACATCGTAGGGTCTGCCCTGCCAGTAGGCCATCACCTTGTTGAGACGACAGTAGGGCCGTTCCTTCTCCGGTGCCCTCAGGTCGAGACCATCGATGCTGCCGCCGACGAATGTTGTATCGACGAACACGGCCTTGCAAGCGCTCTCCTCCAATGGTACCCACGGACCGCCGAAGGGCCAGCCTGTGCCAGTGGACATGTCAACCTCGATACCCAGGTCGCGGCC
>JAEETC010000176.1 GCA_016286585.1 Prevotella sp.
AGACGGAGCAGGCACAGCTCGACATGGACACCCAGCGCAAGCAGCGGACCTTCGAGCAGAACAAACGACTCTACGGTGAGAAGCTTATCAGCAAAGAGGATTACCTGCAGTCGCAGGAGGACTACCAGCTTTCTGCCAAGAAACGTTCGCTGGTGACGAAGCGCCTGAAGCAAGACTCTATCTATCGCACTGTTCAGATGGACCAGATGGAAGACAATCTTCAGAATATGCGTCGTAACGTGGTACTCGTGCGTCAGCGTAAGGATAAGCTCGAAGTACGCTCTGCCATCGACGGCGAGTTAGGTCTGCTTGATGTGGAGTTGGGACAGAGCATCAGTCCTGGACAGAAGATTGGCCAATTGAACGACCTCTCTGATTATAAGGTACAGGCTCAAATCGATGAGCACTATATCGATCGTGTGCGCCAAGGACTCACGGCCACCTTTACGCGTGGCGACAAGACATACCAGTTGCAGGTTCGCAAGGTCTATCCGGAAGTTCGCGAGGGCAAGTTCCGCTGTGATTTCATCTTCAGTGGCGAGCGCCCTGAGAACATCCGCACGGGCCAGACCTACTACATCGACCTCGAACTTGGCCAGCCTGAGCAGGCCATCATCATCCCTCGCGGCACCTTCTTCCAGACCACAGGCGGACAATGGATTTTCGTGCTCGACAAGAATGGCCAGAAAGCCTATCGCCGAAACATACGCATCGGTCGCCAGAATCCGCAGCACTACGAAGTGCTCGAAGGTTTGGAGCCAGGCGAGCGCGTGGTCACCAGCGGCTACGAAGCATTTAAGGACAACGAGGTGCTGGTGATAAAGTAGGATGACAATGGAGACTACAAGGCATTATGAAAAAAAGTAAAACAATATGAAGACAATTATCAGGAACTTTACATCGATATTCCGTAAGTTTATTACAGCCAGTCTGCTGAACATGTTGGGACTGAGCCTGGCTTTTGCCTCGTTCTTTGTCATCATAACGCAGGTCAACTACGACCTGGGCTACAACAAGAGTTTTACGGAGCACGAAAAGCTGTTCCGCCTGACATTGAAGTTAGGGCCAGGCATGGAGGACTATGGCGTGACGCTGCCCCGTCCGCTGGTGGAGCAGTTGGCGGCAGCATCGCCGCATATCAAGGGCTATGGCATCGAGCAGGGCTGGACCAACTTCGACCAGTATATGGTGGACGATCAGGAGTATTCGCTGAATCAGGTGTTCGGCATTCACGACTTTATGAGCGTTTTCAAGCCAACCGTCATTTGTGGTGACTTGAAGGGCTTAAACCAGTTGCCCAATATTGTGCTGCCCCGTTCGGAAGCCATGCGCCTCTTTGGCACTGTCAATGCGGTGGGCAAAACCTTGAAATACAAATGGGTGGAGGGATGGATTTTCAATGTGTGTGCCGTGATAGAAGACTATCCGGAAAACAATTTCCTGCACGGCATCAGTTTTAGGGGGCTCAATGACAATGAAGGCAACTATCAGAACTGGAACTATCAGGCTTATATCCGCGTGGACGATTCGGCCAACCTGCCGAATGTCATTACCGCCATGCGCCAGAAAGCCATCGAGGTGTTCAAGAATGACCTCAACATGACAACTCCACAAGAGGAGGAGGCTCTGCAAGTGGTGTTGACGCCTATTGCCGATACCCATTTCGCGAAAGACCTCAGCAAGGATTCGCCCAACATCAAGTCGGTCAGCAGGAGTTCTGTCTATCTGCTCATCTGCTTCTCGCTGCTGATTGTGCTTATAGCCGCCGTCAACTTCATGAACTTCACGCTGGCCGAGACACCACTGCGCATCCGCAGCATCAACACGCAGAAAGTGTTGGGCGCATCGACGGCCAGTCTGCGCGGCAGTCTGCTGGCCGAGGCCGTCATCATCAGTCTGCTGGCATTCGTGGGGGCGATGGCGATGGTCTATCTGGCTCACGACTTAGGCTTGCAGAAGCTGGTGCAGGGCAGCATCCTGTTGCAAGATAACCTGTGGCTGGTAGGCATCACCCTGCTCATCAGCATCGTGGTGGGACTGTTGGCCGGGGCCTATCCGTCGTACTACGTCACGTCCTTCCCGCCAGCGTTGGTGCTGAAAGGCTCGTTCGGCCTGTCGCCCAAAGGTCGCGTTCTGCGCAGCTCGCTGATTTGCCTGCAGTTCGTCGTGTCGTTCATGCTGGTCATTGGCGTGGGTATCATGTATCAGCAGAGCTACCTCATCTTCCACACCGACTACGGCTTCGACAAGGACGAAGTGATGGTGGTGCCGACAGCGCCCGACACGCGCAATCATGCCGATGCCATCGATGCCGACCTGCGCAAGATTCCCGGCATAGAGGGAGCCTGCCTGGCCCAGAGCGTCTTAGGCAGTAGCGACCGCTATCAGACGTGGGGCAGGGGCGAGGGCGACAAGCACATGACATTTACCTGCGTCTTCGTCGACTGGCGTTTCCTCAGCGTGATGGGCATCGACATCGTGGAGGGTCGCAATTTCCGCCAGACTGATGGCGACGTGTATATCTTCAACGAGTCAGCCAAGAAGAAATACCCCTGGCTCGCCGTCGATAAGCCGATCAACGACGAAGACATGCCCGTCGTTGGCTTCTGCGAGGACATCAAGTATTCCACCCTGCGCGTAGACGACAGCCAGCAGCCGATAGCCTTCTTGGTGCCCAGTCGTGACGGCTATTACTCGAAGGAAGGTTTCTGGCGCAACCACCTCCTGGTGCGCGTGGCGAAGGGCGTCGACAAGCGCGAGGCCAAAGAGAAAGTGCTGGACGTGGTGCTGAAATACGAGCACGAAAGCAAGCCCGACATCAGCGACCTGCGCTACGTGGACGATGTGCTGGAGGAATCGTACCGTCAGGAAAGGCTCTTCACCCAGCAGATTCTGCTCTTCTCGCTGCTGGCCATCCTCATCAGCATCATCGGCGTGTTTGGCCTGACGATGTTCGAGAGCGAGTACCGTCGCAAGGAGATTGGCGTCCGCAAGGTGTTTGGCAGTTCCACCAGGGAGATACTGCTGATGTTCAACCGTCGCTACCTCTACATCCTGTTGGGTTGCTTCGCAGTGGCGGCTCCGCTTGGCTACCTGGTGGGCCAGCACTGGCTCGAGGGCTTCGCCGTCCGCACCGCCATCTCGCCCCTGCTGTTCGTGGTGTCCTTCTTGCTTATCACCCTAATCACCATGTTGACGGTGACATACCAAAGTTGGAAGAACGCCAACGAGAATCCCATCAATAGTATCAAAACAGAGTAAAATGAAAAGTTATTTCAGATTCCTTTCGCGCAATAAGCTATATACCTTAATAAATATAGCAGGTCTGGTGGTGTCGCTGATGTTCATCATCCTGATGGGCGACTACACATGGCGCCAATATAGCATCGACTCGTGGCACAAGAATGCCGACCGTATCTGCCTGACGGGTAGTGGCGAGGACTTCTTTATGTGGCCGCAAGCGACACAGGAAATCAAGGCGATGTGCCCGGAAGTGGAGCAGACTTGCTGCGTGATGAGCCAGAACGGACGGATTAAATATGGTCAGCGAGAGGTGAAGGATGGAGATAAGGAGAATGGCATCATTATGCTGACAGACTCGACATTCTTCAACTTCTTCGATTTTGAATTAACGAAGGGAGACAAACGGACAGTTCTCGATGCGCCAGACAAGTGCGTTATCACAGAAAGACTGGCTCGGCGTCTCTTTGGTGAGAAGGATCCTATCGGCGAGTCGTTGCAGATTGTTGGCAAGCGCTCTGTCTTCATGAACCACGAAGATCCGTACGACTCGACGTTGGTCTATACTGTCAGCGGCATCGTGAAGGATTTCGACCGTACGGTGCTGCCCAATGAGACGCAAATCATTGCCAACATGGAGCGTTTTCCTCAGGTGATGGGCTATACGCTTAGACCCCGTTCTTTCGCATATAGCGGTACAGGTGCCTGCAAAGCATTTCTTATGTTGCGTCCAGGCGCGACACTTGATGCCAAGAAAAAAATGATTGAAGACCATCTGGCCAAGAACTATATGTGGGCACACATGGAAAACCAAGAGTTCTTTGCAACACCACTGACCGACATTATGTTTGCACCGCAAAACAACGGTGCAGGCATGCAGAAAGGTGACAAGACACGACTCCATATCCTTTTGGCCGCCGTGCTGGCCATCCTATTCTTCGCTGTCAGTAACTATATCAACCTGACCGTCGCCAATACAGGCTTCCGCGCCAAGGAGATGGCCACGCGACGGCTCTTCGGCAGCAGCCAGCGAGAGATTTCGCTGAAGTTAATTGTGGAGTCAACGTTGATGGTCGCATTCTGCTTTGCCATTGGACTGGCTTGGGCTTTCTACTTCCAAGATGCCGCCTCAGAACTATTCAGAGGGAAAATCAGTCTGAACAACGATATCAGCGTGGGCAGCATCAGTCTTTGTCTCGGTTTTATCCTGCTCTTGGGCTTCGTTTCGGGCATCCTGCCCTCATGGCATATTTCCCGTTATCAGGCTATCGACATTGTCAAGGGCTCGTTCCGTTTTCATTCCAAGATGGTGCTAGGGCGTTTATTCATCATTGTGCAGAACGTGGTCACTGTCACTATGCTTACCGCAGCCCTCGTCATCTGGTTGCAGTTGAACCACCTCATCCATGCGCCGCTAGGCTTCAATTCGGAGAACCTGTTCTATGTAGAAAGTCCGGTTGGCAAGAGCCAGACTGTGAGAAATCTGTTGGAGAAGATGCCTTTCGTTGAGCGTATCGGCTGCTATCAGGGGAGCACGTTTACGGGCTATAACTTCCATGGAAAGGGGGTCAAAAACAGCGAGGGCGACTACGAAATGCTGATGACAACCGATTTGGACAAGGAGGCTTTCGACCTCTTAGGACTGAAAATCATCCGTGACAACGGTGCAACCAACAATGGCTACTATCTGAACGAAGAAGCCCTGCGCCTGCTAAACTATACTGGCAATGAAAAGGATTTTGTGTGGGGTGATGATCAGAAGGATCTCATAGCCGGGATACTGCAGGATTTCCGCATCATCAATGTGCTGGAGGATGTGCGGCCGATGGCTATCCGGAAGTTGGAAACGGTGGATAAACCCAATTACCTGGTGAAGACAAATGGCGATAAGCATGCCATGAACGCTTTCAGGTCGATGCTTCAGGAACAAGGTGTCCCAGAAAAAGACTTGCAGTATTATGCCCTCAGCATGGAAGACTGCATCGCCGAGACGTTTGAGGAGCATCAGAATACGCTTGATATTATCACCCTCTTCACCCTCATTGCCATCGTCATCTCTGTGATGGGCTATATGGGGCTGTCGATCTTCTTCATCCGCCAGCGGCAGAAGGAGATAGCCATTCGCAAGGTGATGGGCTCGACATCGGGCGAGGTGCTGCTGCTGATGCTCCGCACGTTCTCGATTCCTATGCTGATTTCGTTTGTCATTGCTGTGCCTATCTCGTGGTACATCATGACCGACTGGCTCAGCAACTTCAGTTATCGCATCGCGCTCAGCCCCTGGATATTCGCTGCCGCTGGGTTTACCTGCTTCATCATTTCCCTGCTCACCGTTATTGTCCAGAGCTGGCGCGCTGCTTCTGAGAATCCGATTAATAACATCAAGACAGAATAATAGAATACATAACCATGAATATCTTTAGAAAGGGCCAGGGAGCCTTCATCAAGATCATATCGCTTGCCATCGGGCTCACCGTCGGACTGGTGCTCATTGCCAAAGTGCAGTTGGAGAGGAAATACGACGACTGCATTGCCGATAAGGAACACGTGTATGAATTGCATGAAACGTTCCAGCGCAAAGGTGAGGAGCCGCAGCAGTATGGTGCCACATCGGGAGGCATAGCCCCCGTGCTGGGCCGCGAAATTCCCGAAATCCAGACAGCGACACGCTATACAGGACAGTTCAGCGAGGAGAAGCTGACGCTGGAGGACGGCAGCCGCTTCTACTTCGAGGAAGCGCTGTTCGCAGACTCCTGTTTCTTCGATGTCTTTGCCACAAAGGTCTTGCAGGGCGATGCCAAGCGCATTCTCTCCACAGCCGGACAATGCTTGATTAGCCGTCGGCTGAGCGAGAAAATCGGCGGAGAGGTGGTCGGTCGTACGTTCTGCTTTGCATCTGCCCCGGGGAAGCCAATGACCATCGGCGGCGTGTACGACGACTTTCCCGAGAACTCCCGCTGCTCCCGCTACGACATTCTGATGTCGATGCCCTCCTTAGGCACTTACGCTTGGGACGGCACGGAGAACCTGATGGGCAACGACCGCTACCATTCTTTTGTGCGCATGCGCCCCGATGCCGATATGAATAAGGTACGCAGCGAAATCAAGCAGTTGCTGAAGCGCATCCTACCGTGGGACGACCTGAAGCAAATCGGCTGTGTCGATGCAGGCATTGAGCTGGAGAGTGTAGCAGGCCAGCGGACGAAGGACACCACGGTACGCACCACCAGCATCATCCTCTTGGTGGTAGCATTCGTGATGCTCTTCACAGCGGTGATGAACTATATCCTCGTGGTTATCAGCCT
>JAEETC010000177.1 GCA_016286585.1 Prevotella sp.
ACTCAGCTATCTTCGTTGACGAGGTGCACTTCCAGAATGCCATCACCAACCTGATGGACAACGCCGTGAAGTATCGGAAGCCCGAACAGCCGCTCGACCTCTATATCCGTACCTGGAACGAGAAAGAGCGTCTCTTCTTCAGCATCCGCGACACTGGTCTGGGTATCAAGAAGGAGAACGTGAAGAAAATCTTCGACAAGTTCTATCGAGTCCACACCGGTAATGTCCACGACGTGAAGGGCTTTGGTCTCGGTCTGGCCTATGTCAAGAAGATCATCAACCTCCATGAGGGTGACATCAAGTGTGAGAGTGAACTCGGAAAGGGCACAACTTTCACCGTCTCATTGCCGGTATTAAAGGAAACAACATAATATTAACAATTTAAATCATAGGAATTATGGATGACAAAATGAAAATCTTGCTTTGCGAGGACGATGAGAACCTCGGAATGCTGCTCCGCGAGTATTTACAGGCCAAAGGTTATGTGGCAGAACTCTGTGCCGACGGTGAGGCAGGCTTCAAGGCCTTCCTCAAGACCAAGTTCGATATCTGCGTGCTCGATGTGATGATGCCTAAGAAGGACGGCTTCACCCTGGCTCAGGAAATCCGTGCCGCCAGTCCTGAAGTGCCCATCATCTTCCTGACCGCCAAAACCCTGAAGGACGATATCCTCGAAGGCTTTAAGATTGGTGCCGATGACTATATCACCAAGCCTTTCTCCATGGAAGAACTCGTGCTACGTATCGAGGCCATCATGCGCCGTACCAAAGGAAAGAAGTCTAAGGAGTCGACTGTCTACCACATCGGTCATTTCACCTTCGACACCCAGAAGCAACTGCTCAGCATCGGCGACAAGCAGACGAAGCTCACCACGAAGGAGAATGAGCTGCTGGCCCTGCTCTGCTCTCATTCCAACGAGATCCTGCAGCGTGATTTCGCTCTGAAGACCATCTGGATTGACGACAACTACTTCAATGCCCGTTCCATGGACGTCTATATCACCAAGCTGCGCAAGCATCTGAAGGCTGACGATCAGATTGAGATCATCAACATTCATGGCAAGGGATACAAACTCATTGCTCCCGAGGAAGAGTAAAGAAGTGAAGAGTGAAAAATTTGCTTCCGCAATAGGAGTGGCGCTGGTAATAGCTGGCGCCCTCCTTTTGATTGTCAGCAAGATCGTGGGTTGGACGTCATCCAATCTGGTACTGCTTACAGGTCTGGTTCTCATCATTTTAGGAATCGTTCTGCACGTAAAATCCATAAAATCTGCCGAAAAGTACTAAAGAATGTTAAGGTTTGGGCTAATTGTCAATTGTCAATTATCAATTATCAATTAATCTTAGTACCTTTGCACCCGCTTTTCGAAGCACATTATTAATTTTATATTCATTATTAAAAGTATGAATCAATACGAAACCGTTTTCATTTTAACTCCCGTTTTGTCTGATGAACAGATGAAGGAAACGGCCGCAAAATTCAAGAAGGTCCTCACCGATCAGGGTGCAGAGATCGTCAGCGAAGAGGCCTGGGGATTGAAGAAGATGGCTTATGCTATTCAGAAGAAGTCTACAGGTTTCTACTGCCTCGTAGAGTTCAAGGCTGAGCCAGAAGTGATTAAGACATTGGAGACTGCCTTCCGTCGTGACGAGAAGGTCATCCGTTTCCAGACAGTTAAACTCGACAAGTATGCTGTGGAGTACGCTGAGAAGCGTCGCAACAAGCTTGGCGCTAAAACAGAGGAGGCTTAAATTATGGCAGAGCAAAGTGAAATCCGTTATTTGAACGCTCCCTCTATCGACACGAAGAGGAAGAAGTACTGCCGTTTCAAGAAGAGCGGTATCAAGTACATCGACTACAAGGATCCCGAGTTCCTGAAGAAGTTCCTCAACGAGCAGGGTAAGATTCTTCCCCGCCGTATCACCGGAACGTCTCTGAAGTATCAGCGTCGCGTGGCTCAGGCCGTGAAGCGTGCCCGCCAGATTGCGCTGCTGCCTTATGTAACTGACATGATGAAGTAATTAAGGAGGACGCAAGATTATGGAAATTATACTGAAAGAAGATATTATCGGTCTGGGATTCAAGAACGATATTGTGAACGTGAAGTCTGGCTATGGCCGCAATTACCTCATCCCTCAGGGAAAGGGTGTGATTGCCAGTCCTTCAGCTAAGAAGATTCTCGCAGAGAACCTGAAGCAGCAGGCTCATAAGATTGCTGCCCAGAAGGCTGCCGCCGAGGAGAAGGCTGCCCAGCTTGAGGGCGTGGCTCTCGAGATTGCCGCTAAGGTGAGCGCTACAGGTCAGCTCTATGGTTCTGTCGGTGCCGCTCAGGTAGCTGACGAGCTCATTAAGCTTGGCAAGGATGTTGATCGTAAGATCATCACCATGAAGGATGCCAAGAAACTGGGTGAGTATGAGGCTCTCGTACACTTCCACAAGGAGGTGACGGTGACTATCCCCGTGACCGTTGTGGCTGAGAATGCTGCTGAGCTGAAGGCTGCTGCCGATGCTGAGGCTGCCATCAAGGCTGCTGCAGAGGCACGTACCGCTGCTGCCAAGGCTGCTGCTGAAGCTGCCGACGAGGCTGAAGAGGCCGAGGTTGAGGCTCCTGAGGCTGTCGCAGAGGAGGAAGCTCCCGCCGAGGCATAACCCCATGCAAATTTTTAAATCAAACAATTAATAATTAATCACTGCTGTAAGGCATCATTATTTATTATTACAACAGCGTCCCGAGGGCATCAGTCCTCGGGATTTCTGTTATTGTGCCCTGCGAAGGATGGTCGCAGATAGACATAAAGAAAGACCGCTGGACTCCCGTCCAACGGCCTCTTTTCTCTCAATTGTTCGTTGATTACTCAGCAACAACTGAATCAGCAGCAACTGAATCAACAGCAACGCTGTCAACAATGCTATCAACAACCTCTGCGATAGAGTCAACAGCCTCCTCGACAGGAGCCTGAGCCTTGTTACCACAAGATGCGAAAGAGATAGCAGCAACTGCTACGAACATAAATACTAATTTCTTCATTTTTCTAATGCTTTTAAATCTGTAAAACAATCATTTGTTTATTAAAACGCTGCAAAGTTACGCATATTTTTAATACGACGTATCATTTTTTTCGATTTTTTTTTGGTCTTTTTTGTAACTTTTTAGCAAAACGCTGTAAATCAGCGAGATACGAAATGTTAAAATTTAGTGTATTTTTGCCACTTAACGGAAAAATGCCAAAAATTGGTGAATTTTGAGAAAAAAGATGTACCTTTGTGCCCGATAACAGATGGTAGTTTACAGTTTACTGTTTACGGTTTACAGATGATTACATTTATAGGATGATTGATACATCGGCTTTTCAAGGCAAGACGGCGGCGTATTATACGTTGGGCTGCAAACTGAATTTCTCTGAGACATCGACCTTTGGGAAAATGCTTCAGGAGATGGGCGTGAGAACGGCTCAGAAGGGTGAACAGGCCGACCTCTGCCTGATCAATACATGTTCGGTGACAGAGGTGGCCGACCACAAGTGCCGTCAGATCATTCATCGGATGGTGAGGCAGCATCCAGGAGCCTTTGTTGTGGTGACTGGCTGTTATGCGCAGTTGGAAGCTGACGAGGTGGCTCGGATTGAAGGTGTAGACCTGGTGTTGGGCTCTGATGAGAAGGCGAACCTGATCCAGTTTCTTTCTGAGGCATGGGTTTCCAAAGCCGAGAAGCTGGAGGCTGAAGGTGAGAGAAATGCTCAGGAGACAGGAACACCTTATTATATTAAGAAGACTAAGGACATCAAGTCTTTTGCACAGAGTTGCTCCCGTGGTAACAGGACTCGTTATTTCCTGAAGGTTCAGGACGGCTGTGACTATTTCTGTACCTATTGTACTATCCCGTATGCCCGAGGCTTCTCAAGGAATC
This sequence comes from Prevotella sp., assembly GCA_016286585.1. Lineage (GTDB taxonomy): Bacteria > Bacteroidota > Bacteroidia > Bacteroidales > Bacteroidaceae > Prevotella. Next base: position 3,908 of record JAEETC010000177.1, read on the forward strand.
CGACTATCACCTCATTGGTGGCTCAGGCAGAGGAGGCTGCCCGGGAAGGAGGCAGGGAGATTGTGCTGACGGGTGTGAATATCGGCGACTTTGGTAAGACAACGGGTGAGAAATTCATCGACCTGGTACAGGCTCTTGATAGGGTGGAGGGTATCAGCCGCTATCGGATCAGTTCGCTGGAGCCCGACTTGTTGTCGGATGAGCTGATCGCGTTCTGTGCAGAAAGCCGTGCGTTCATGCCTCATTTCCATATTCCGCTCCAGAGTGGTAGCGATACGGTGTTGAAGCTGATGCATCGTCATTATGATGCCCAGTTGTTTGCGGACAAGATCCATCGTGTCAAGGCATTGATGTCTGATGCCTTTATCGGTGTGGATGTGATGGTGGGTTGTCGGGGAGAGACACCCGAGTGTTTCGAAGAGACTTATGATTTCCTGAATGGTCTGGATGTGACGCAGTTGCATGTGTTCCCCTATTCCGAGAGACCAGGCACATCGGCCTTGAAGATTCCCTATAAGGTGAGCGACAAAGACAAGAAACTACGTTCGAAGCGGTTGCTCGACCTGTCTGACCAGAAGACGGAGGCCTTTTATCTGAAGCATATTGGTCGGGAGGCAGAGGTGCTCTTCGAAAAAGCTCCGAGGGGTAAGGCCATGCATGGATTCACCAGGAACTATGTCCGGGTGGAGCTGTCGGCCAAGGATGCAGACCCTGCTTTGGATAATCAGTTGGTGAAGGTGAGACTGGGGGAACTGACGAACGATAAGCAGGCGCTGAGGGTTTGTTTATAGTTTACAATATATATAAAAAGGAACGCGCGAGGATGGATAAGGTTGCAATAGTGATTCTGAATTGGAACGGTCAGGCGATGCTCAGTCGATACCTGCCTTCAGTGCTGCAGTATTCAAGAGACGAGGCCGTGGTCTATGTGGCTGATAATGCATCGACAGATGATTCTGTGGAGATGTTGCAGAAGCATTTCCCTGAGGTGAGACGGATTCTGTTGGAACAGAACTGGGGCTTTGCCGAGGGATATAACAAGGCTTTACTGCAGATTGAGGCTGAGTATTATCTGTTGCTGAACTCAGATATCGAGGTGACCCATCACTGGCTGACGCCGATGATTGAATATCTGGACAGTCATCCTGATGTGGCCGCCTGTCAGCCCAAGTTGCTTTCTATCGTTGACAAGGATCGTTTTGAGTATGCAGGAGCCTGTGGAGGATTCCTTGATAAGTACGGCTATCCATTCTGCCGTGGCAGAATCTTTGAGACTGTTGAGGAGGACAATGGACAATATGACTATCAGACCGATGTGCTGTGGGCGACGGGTGCTGCCTTGATGATTCGCAGTAAGGACTATTGGGACTGTGGCGGGCTCGACGGCCGTTTCTTTGCTCACAATGAGGAGATAGACCTGTGTTGGCGATTGCGTATCAAAGGACGGCGGATCGTTTGTATACCAGAGAGTTATGTCTACCATGTGGGTGGAGGCACATTGCCAAAGGGTAATCCGATGAAGACGTACCTGAATTTCCGAAATAACCTGACCATGCTCTATAAGTGCCTGCCGGAAGAGGATCTGAAGCCCGTGATGCGTTGGCGGTGGTGGCTCGACTATCTGGCTGCATGGGAGATGCTCATTCTGAAACGGAACATCGGCGATTTCAAGGCCATTTACCGGGCCCGACATGCCTTCAGGCGTTGGCGGAAAGACTTTGCGGCTGACCGTCAGAGGATTCAGGCCTGTCGCGTGGAAAGAAGAGTGCCAGAGCGAAAAGATTTCTCTCTGCTCTGGCAGTACTATGTGAAGGCTAAAAAGACGTTTACTGAACTATAAGGTCAGCTGCCTTCACATCGTTCTTCTACGATACAGACGTAGATACGTTGCTCTGTTTCTTGTTTCCATTCTTTCAAGAAGTCGAACCATTCCTTTGGGGAATGATAGCCAAATGACTCGTTGTCAGAGCAATATATGACTTTGTAACTAAGATGATTGTTATCGGTACCGACGACAAAGGCATAGTTGTCTTTGTTGGCGGGCTCTTCACTCTTTACATAAATCATGGGGATGCAGATACCCAGCCCGACTGTCTCGGGCTTGAAGTTTTCGTGGTCGCTCGACGGCCAGTCGGTGCCCCAGCAGGCGCGCAGGCCCTGCTTGTCGCTGAACTCCTCAGAGCCTTTGACATTAATAATGCCAGTCGAGAACAGACGGTCGGCGACGTTCTTGTTGAAGAACACATCGACATCGGTGTCGCGATGGCCGGCGTATTGGGTGTAGCGGATGGTCATGTTGACAGTTGAGAGTTGAGAGTTGACAGTTGACAGTTGCCAGCCGCGGTCATAAAGTTCGACGATGGTGCGGAGGGGACCGTAGGAGATGATGCGCTGGGTGCGGGAGCGAACGGGGTCGATCATCGTTGGCTGCTGGCCGTCCCAGCCGCGGAAGGCACCCAGTCCGAAGGTGTTGCCTACCCACAGCACATCGTCGCCATAACCCTCGGCCTTCTGGTCGGGCTGTGTGTAGAACTGTGTGGCCTGAAGCTCAAGGCGTTTCTGGAACTTGCCGTAGAGGTCGAGCGTCTGCCGCTTGTCGAAATAGATGCGGATGCCGTTGA
>JAEETC010000178.1 GCA_016286585.1 Prevotella sp.
AGATTCACGCCAGGGGCGAAGACGGTATTACCGCCATTGCTCAGCATGATGGGTGCGGTGTAGTCTATGGTGGCGGCAGGCCTCCCGCTCATCTCTATATTATTATAATAGGTGGCCTGCATGCCTTGACTGCCGAGAGGCGTCTTCAGTTCGGCAAAGCGGCTCTCGAACACCTCATTGCGCGTCAGGCCGCAACCGCTGATGTATCTGGTCTGCGGGTAGATTTGCTGGATACCTTCGAGGGCGGTGATGGTGCGGGTGGCAAAGCCCGAGTAGTTTCCCCACTGCATGACGGAGTCGATGGCATTGGCGCCCATTACGACTAATTGAGAATTATGATTACTATTGAGGGGGAGAATGCCGTTGTTCTTGAGCAGGACGATGCTCTTACGGGCCATGTCGAGGGCCAGTTGCTTGTGGGCATCGCAGGCTACGACACTCTCTGGAATCTTCGTCCATGGATTTAGTTCATCGGGGTCGAAGTCACCAAGCTCGAAGCGAGCGATGAGTAGGCGGCGCAGGCTCTTGTCGAGGTCTGCCTCCTTGATGTCGCCTCGGCGCACGGCTTCCGGCAGATGCTTGTATTCCGAACCGCACTCCACGTCTGTACCTGCCAGCACGGCCTGTGCCGAAGCCTGGGCTGGATCTTTGGCGGTGTTGTGCCAGCGGGGTAGGAAGTCGCGGATGGCACCGCAGTCGGAAGTGATCAGTCCGTCGAAGCCCCATTCGTCGCGCAGGATCTGCTGTTCGTAGCGTGTCTGTGAGCAGCATGGCTGACCGTCGATGCGTTGGTAGGCACACATGATCTCTGCCACCTTACCCTCCTGCACCAAGGCCTTGAAGGCCGGCAGGTAAGTCTCCCAAAGGTCGCGCTCTGGCAGACTTTCCACGTTGAACTCATGGCGGTTCCACTCCGGTCCGCTGTGAACGGCGAAGTGCTTGGCACAGGCCAGCAGTTTCTTGTAGACGGTATTTCCGGATGTTGATGGTTGCCCCGGTGCCATGAGCCACTGTCCGTCGTAGGTCATGCCTTGTAAACCACGGACCACAGCCAGACCCATCTTTGCCGTCAGATAGGGATCCTCACCGTAGGTTTCCTGGCCGCGCCCCCAGCGGGGATCGCGGAAGATGTTGATATTCGGTGTCCAGAACGACAGGCTTTGGTAGCGCTTGATGTCACCCGAGCGCTTGGCCTGTTGAGCTTTTACACGTGCCTCGTCGCTGACAGCCGTAAACACCTTATGCAGCAGGGCGTCGTCCCACGAGGCGGCCATGCCCATGGTGATGGGGAACACGGTGGAAAAGCCGTTACGGCCGATGCCGTGCAGGGCCTCGTTCCACCACTGGAACTGTGGGATGCCCAGTCGCTCGATGGCAGGCGAGGTGTCCATCATCAGGCTCACCTTCTCTTCGAGTGTCAGTCTACCGAGCAGGTCGTCAGCCCGTTGTGCTGCCGTCAGCTCATGATTCTGATAGGGCAGTGTCTGTGCGGTCATAGTGGCGCACAGCCCTACCAACAGTGTTGTCATTAGTTTCTTTTTCATCGTCTTGTTAGTTTTTATAATGTATTCATAAATTTACCACGTTGCATTGGTCAATGATAATATGACTGTCGAGAGCGCGGATTGTCAGGATATGCTGTCCCTTGGACAGTTGGGCCTTCAATTCACGTACGGCCTGGCCGTTAAGCACATTGAGCTTCCAGCGTTCTGAACGGAAGGGCTCTTTCAGACTATACGTGACAGACGACTGGTTGTCGACGCTGATGCTGAAACGCAGGTCATCGTTGTCAACTGGCTGCGTGGGAATCATCGCAGTTCTAATCACGTACTCACCATCGTGATCCACGTCGAAACGATATGTCACCTTCCCCTCTTTCTCTAAGGCAACGGCATTCATCGAGTGTCCCAGCATTTGGATGGTATGGGCACCCTCTGAAGCATAGGGTGACAGCCCGTCCTGCGTTTTGGGCAGTTCACGAGGGGCCATATCCCTGACTTCTGTTCTTATAAACTCCTTTCTGACATTGCCAGGCAGTTGGGGCGTCCAGAATACAGGCAGGTCTCGAGGATGGTCGCACATCAGATTTTTCCATTTGCCACCCGCCACCTTATTATTATAATAGTCGGTCAGCTCATGGATGCGGTCGTATGCAGCCTGGCTACGGACGATAGCCTGATTCAACTCATGTTGACTCTCTAACATGTCGCCACGGGTGCTGCCATTTGCCAGCCTCCTGGCCTTCTCAGCCTCCAGCATCTTCACAGCATGGGCGGCAGCGGCCTGTACAGGATATTTGATGGCTGCGAAATAGGCATCGGAGAGCTCTGGGCGAAGTATCCTTCCGATTTCCTCCACTTGATGGCTCAGCACTGTAAAGCGGGTCTCAAAGTCTTCCCGTTCCTCAGCACTCCAGTCGCTGTTGCGAACCGGTGAGAGTCCGCGGTCATACAGTTTCTTGTCCATTTCGACCTGACTCCATCCCATAAATTCAGGACGGCGGATGCCACATAGACGATAGAACTCGTGCATCAGGGGGAAGAGCCGTTCTCCAACATCCTTTCCGAACTGTCGGCAGAGCCATGACTTATAATGGTCGTTGAGGGTCTCGCCGCTGACGCAGTCGATGTTCCAGGCCATATCGAGGAAGAGCTCCAGATCATAGCCTGCCACCTTCGGATCGTGCACATTGACAATCCATAGCTTGCGGACATGATGGTCATAGGCCTGGCGCATCTCGTTATAGATGAGTCCAGGCTGGGTGGTCGTCAGCCAGAGGTAGTCGTGTGGACGGCCCCAGTAACTCAGGTGATAATAGACACCACCGCCACCCCGCCGTAACTGTTCCTTCTTATCAGACAGACGGGTTATATAGCCGTAATTGTCGTCACACCACATCAGCGTCACATAATCGGGTACTTGCAGACCTTTCTTATAGAGTTCCAACACCTCTTTATAAGGTACGAAAACTTGTGCCTGCTTCGACGGATCGCCGATATATCTCCGCAGCAGTTCCTGTTGGTCGTTAATCACCTGCTGTAGCGCGTCGAACTTTTCCTCTTCCGTCTTGTAGCCTTCCATCGAACTGTCGTGGATGCCGCGCATGCCGATGGTAAAAATGTTGTCTTTCGATTGTCGCACCTCTTGCAGACGTTCTATCCAGTACTGATGCACGGCATCGCGGTTCGTGCGGTAGTTGAAGTCGCCTCGCTCTTTGACATCCCATTCGTCTACATTGTTACGCAGTAACGGCTCGCAATGAGAGGTTCCTATCACGATACCACACGAGTCGGCCATTGCCTTGGCTCCAGGGATCTTGAAGAAGGCCGTAGTGCCTGCATGCATGGCAGGCCAGATGGCATTGGCTCTCACTCTCAACAGTAGTTGGAATATTTTCTTGTAGGTTTTGGGGCCGATATGTCCGAAAGGTGCCGGCTCGAATGTCGAGTAGCTCCATTGGCGCAGGCTCCAGTCTTCGTCATTCAGGAAAATGCCGCGAAGCTCCACGCTGGGCTGTTGCTTGGTCTTGAAATCTTCATCGATAACCAGGCGACTTTTCTTTTCCGGCACCACGTCGCCCCACCATACCCAAGGTGACACGCCTGCCAGCCGTGAGAGCTCCAACAGTCCGTAAGCCATGCCTCGGCCATTATTTCCCTCAACGATGATCTGACTATCCTTTATATAGATGTGGAAACCGTCGGCAGCGCCCTTACCCTCCACCACCTTGATTGTCGGCTTCGCTGTAGCCACAGGTTTAAAGCCTGTCACCTGCTGCATGTCACTCTTCCACATCTCGAGAGCCGTCTTTACCACGGGCTCTGCATTCTTGGGGATGCTATAGGTGATGGGATTCTTGCCGTCGAACCACACAACCTGGGCCATCATGCCTAACTTCAGCATGAATATCGCCAGTAATAGTGCCGTCTTTCTCAAAAAACTCTGTCGCATGTGCAGATAGTAGTTTTTATGTTCATGCTGCAAAGATACGAAATCTTTCTGAAATAACGAACGATTCAACAGAAAAAGCTAAAATATTCGTTTTGAAAGAAAAAATAATCGTATCTTTGCAGCGAATACTAATTAACAGGAAATTATGAGAAAAGAACTAACTATTCTGGCTTTTGCAGCTCTGACAATATTCACGGGCTGTACAGACGCTACTAGTGAGAACCCTTACAAGAGGTATACGGAGAACCTGCCTTTTGCGATGGAAGAACTGAAAGCGCCTGCGATACCTGATGTAAAGGTGATGCTGAGTGACTATGAAGCCGATCCTACAGGTCAGACGCTGTGTACCGAAGCCTTTGCCAAGGCAATCGATGCCCTTGTGGAAAAGGGTGGGGGACATCTGATCGTGCCAGAGGGTGTATGGCTTACAGGCCCGATTGTCTTGAAGAGCAATATCGACCTTCACCTTGAGATGGGGGCTGTCATCCAGTTTGCTGCCGATGAAAATCTCTACTCGCTGATTGACACGTCGTTTGAGGGGCTGGATACACGCCGTTGCCAGTCGCCCTTGAGTGCATTCGAGGCAGAGAATATATCGATTACCGGAAAAGGTGCGATTGATGGAAACGGCCAGTATTGGCGCCCTGTGAAGAAGGGAAAAGTTTCTGAAAGCATGTGGAAGACGTTGTTAGAACGCGGGGAAGGCATCGAACTGAAGCCTGGCTACTGGGTTCCTTCAGAGGGTTATGCCAAGGGCGAGCAAGGGGCGAACATGAATGTGCCCGATGCTAAGACCGATGAAGAATGGAACTCGATAAAGCGTTTCCTGCGTCCAGTCATGATAAGTCTGGTTAAGTGTAAGAATGTGCTGCTTCAGGGGGTCATCTTCCAGAATTCTCCAGCCTGGAATATTCATCCGCTGATGTGCGAGAACATTATCATCGACGGTATCCTTGCCCGTAACCCATCCTATGCACAGAATGGCGATGCCCTTGACCTTGAGTCATGTAAGAATGCGCTCATCGTTAATTCCGTGTTCGATGCTGGTGACGATGGCATCTGCATCAAGAGCGGTAAGGATGCTGACGGCCGGAAGCGTGGCGTTCCCTGTGAGAATGTGGTTGTCGATGGTTGTACGGTCTTTGCCGGACATGGCGGTTTCGTAGTCGGATCTGAGATGAGTGGTGGCGTACGCAACTTTAAGGTTCAAAACTGTCAGTTCCTGGGCACTGATGTAGGTCTGCGTTTCAAGTCAACGCGAGGTCGTGGCGGTATTGTTGAGAACATCTATATCGACGGTATATCGATGATGGATATCAAGACCGATGCCATCACCTTTAATATGTATTATGGTGGAAAGTCGGTGGCTGAGATGCTGGCCGACGGCGATAATCCCGACAATCAGACAAAGATGCCCGTTGATGAGACCACGCCTATATTCCGGAACATCGATATCCAGAATGTTGTTTGCAGTCAGGCCGGACGAGCTATGGAGTTTAATGGCTTGCCCGAGATGCCGATGGATAATATCAGCCTCAAGAATATCACCATCCGAGCCTATCAAGACGCGGTATTCACCAACTGCACGAACATCAAGCAGGAGAACGTAAATATTCACCTTGTTCTCAAAAAGTAGGCTACTTTCTCTGCCAAAGTTGGCCACTTTCTTAACAAAGAAACCAAGCGAGGCTTGAGTGAGAGAGAGTTTGCCACATGTTTATTATGCAGCAGCTTTTGCCTATAGGCGAACGGTTATTTGAGTATAGGCAAACGGTTATTCGGCTATAGGCGAACGATAGTTTACTGCCTGTAAACTCCCTCGCAACTCTAACTACCGTACGACTCAGTCGTTATGATAGTACAAGAAAAGGGTGCGACGACTCGCCGCACCCCTATTTAAATTATCAGTTCAGTTCTTTACTTACTTCTGGAAGAACTTCTTGCCGTTCTTGATGACAACGCCCTTATAAGAAGCGTTCACCTTCTGACCGGCGAGGTTGTAGATAGCACTGTCGGTCACAACGCTCTTCACGCTGTTGATGCCTGTGCCAGCGCCAACGAGAGTTTTAGAGATGCCGTCACCCTCAACGGTTACAGTCTTAGCCTCGGTCTCGCTGAAGCAGATGCCGCTCCAAGAGATCTTAGAACCAGTAGCGTGAGCATAGTACTTGCAGCCCTCAGCAACGGGGAAGTAGAGTACGCCGAGTCCATTACCTGCTGTTGCAGCCTCTGCATCGCCAAGATACTCGCGGATAACCCACATCAGACCATTGGGATACTTGTCGAGTGTCAGGTTGTTGTACTCGCCTTCACCCTTGATCTCAAGGTTCAGCACGCCATCCTTCACACGCTCATCGGTATTCTCCATAGCAATCTTATAGCCGATAGGAGCACCTTCCTCAAATACCACGTACTGCTTGTTGGTAGACAGCTTGGCTACGATGTAAACCCAACCATTCTTCTTGGCATCAATCTGAATCACAGCACCACCAGTTGCCTCCTTGAAGG
>JAEETC010000179.1 GCA_016286585.1 Prevotella sp.
TCAGATAGCTCTCAACATTCTTTGGCATAATGTCCGTCTTCACCAGCGTAGCAAAAACCTCGCTTACCACGTCGCGCGATTCCTCGTCGTCGTAGAGCATCGTCCTCGCCAACCGTATCATCCGGTCGTAGTGTTGACGGAAAAGCCGTTCTATCTCTATTTCTTTCATCTACTATAATAGACAGGAAAAGGTATCCAAAAGCTAACCAGAATTCTAAAATTTTACAGAAAAAAGATATCCGCACCAGTTGGCGCTATTTTTTCGCTTCGAACGTGATATCCTTGCGGATGGTGGTGTTTAGGTCTTTTTGTTTTCATCTTGCTTGGGGTTACTTTTCTATCTCATAGCCTTGAACCATGATTGCGGGGCCGATGGGCCATTTTCGTTTCTTCCCTGTGGTAATAACACGGTAATAACAAGTTCTGATTTGTGACTGCATATCAAGGATACCATAACTGTCGCTATCTACAACCATCACGCTGATGAAGTATTTCTTCTTTTTCTTCAGTACAATCGTTTCTTCAGGTTGGATGTCAATTTGATGCTTTCCGTCACTTTTCTCAATCCGTTGGTAGAGGGGTTTGTTAAGAATGTTTACAAACTTGTCACCCTGTATCTCATAGATGTTGAAACTGAGCACGCACCATTGGTATGTAGTACCCCTGATGTTTAACAGGATGTTACTGACAGCATAATCCTTCTTGCTTTTGAACACAGGTCCCCATTCAGCACCGTCCGCCTTGCCCTTTCCCCGGAATGCGGCTATTGGACCACTGATAGTTTTGCCTGCTATTTTCTGTGGTTTGTTTTTCTTGCCTACTACGACTTCGGCCAGTTCGACCACTTTGTCCTTCATCGTGACTGTCAGTTGCTGCCAGTTGACGTATGTTTCGAAGGGAACGATAGCTTTCTGGAATGACACATGGGTAAACACCAAGTCGTTCTTGCGATTAGCAGGTATCTCTATTGTGAAGTTACCATTGGCATCCGATATAGTTCCGATGCTATCCTCTTCAAGACCTATACTAACGTATTCAACCTTTTCGCCTCGTTCATTGATAATAGAACCTTTGAGGGTAATTTGAGCCTGTCCCGTCATTGAGACGAGGCTGAACAAAATGGTGATGATAGCCTGTTTATTCATTTTACTTACTTACTGTTTCTAATTCTTTGCGGATGACATCAGTGCCAGGGAAGCCAATAGTCTTGTAGGTCTGTTCACCAGAAATGTTATAGATGGCATAGGTGGGTATGCCTTCGGACTCGAAGTGATTGAGGATGTAATCGTATTGCTCCTTCGTCAGATAATAGTGGTCACCGTCGATGTCCTTAATCATTTCTTGCCAAGCATTAAGAGGCGACGAGGGCGAGGTGATGTAGACAAACTGGATGTTCTGGCCTTTCATCTGCTCCTTCATGGGTGCCATTGCCTTGTGGCCAGCACGACAGGGACCACACCATGTGGCCCAAAGGTCGATGAGCACAACCTTACCCTTATACCTGTCGAGAATGGTCTGGAGGATATCCTCTGGCGCCACGTCGTCGTATTTCTTGAAGAACACGCTCTCATTGCCGGCAAATTCCTTGGCTATCTGCTGCTCATCCTTCGCATAGACATAAGAATGAATCTCTGCCAATTCCTCTTCAAATCCTTTTGGCGCACGGGCAGCGATAGTCTTTTCCACTTCTTTCAACTGTTCCATGTGTGGGAAGTCTTTTCTTATCATTGCCGTTTCGGATATGCCCAATAGTGTACGGATTGTGGCTGCATCCACTGGCAGTGAGGGCAGGATATCCATTTGTTGCTTCATCCATATATTAGTAATGGAGTCTCTTTTTTCCCGAGGCGCATTAGTCAAGTCCATCTGAATTCTCTCTGTCAGCACATCACGGCAATACTCCGTCAAACGGTTCTGGGTCTGCTGTTCAGGTATCGGGCTCTCCACCTTCCATAAGGGGTTAAGACAGTCATTGCCCGTCACTTTCACTGTCACATCGGGACGCAGGAAGATTACGGTGTGAGAATTGGGACAGCCTTCGCCATAGAAAGAGAGGGTACTCTCGGTGAATCCCTCAACAGGCAGGGTGTAGGCGAAATGTCCGGCCTGCACGGTATCTACAACAGGTACCGTACTACCAGTACCAGCAAACACCAACGTGCCGTCTTTCAGTGCGGGTGAATAACCAGTGACAGTTGCGGTCTTTGTCTGTGCCAGCCCCGCCATTGCAACGAGGGCGAGCAGAATGATGAAGATGGTTTGCTTGTTCATAATTGGTTATTCTACTGAAACACCACGGATGACAAAAGCACCCTCTACGTCGCCCTCTATGAAGTCGAAGGTGGTGGGGATGGTGTCGAACGGCTCGAAGGTAAGCGTGAAATCTGTGTAGCAAATGTTGCCTAAAAACTCGTCTGTAGATTCGGAGGCTTTCACTTGGGTATAGTTGTCCTCATCAAGTTTGATGCCATTGGCTGCTGTCAACTTGTATTTCTTACCGTTTGCGGTGAGGTAAGAATCTTTGGTAATGCGGAACCAATAATCCTTATGGCTATAACAGCGGAAACTGATAGTAGTGTTACTAGCGTTAGCATTTGCTTTCTGGATAACCAGCGAGAGGTTGGCGCTGTTGTCCTGTTTGAGGCCATTGAAGGCATCTGCCATACCCATAAACCATCCCGGGCCATAACCCATGGTCTTCCAAAGGATTCGCTTGTCGGGCGAGATCAATACATAATAAGGTATAGCGCCGATGTCACAATATCTGCTACTAATATCCTTCGCGGCGTTGTTCCAATTCTTCCATATAATACGCTTGCTGAATTCGTGCTTCTGCCACTCTGCGAGTTTGTTCTGATTGATACCGATGATTTCTATCTTATCCTTCATTTTCTCATAGAACTCTTTCATCTCAGGCTCAGACATCATGCAAGGACCACAACCGATGCCCCAGAAGTCGAGCAGTACGTATTTGCCATTGGAAAAGACTTCAAATAGATGGTGCTTCTCTCCTTGCATATCAAGGAGTTCGGCATCAACAGCTTCATCACCCACCTGTAAAAGTTGTGGCGGATAAACATAGTTGTGAATCTCTGCTAATTGCTCTTCAAATCCTTTCGGTGCACGGGCAGCGATGGTCTTTTCCAGCTCTTTCAACTGTTCCGTGTATGGGAAGTCTTTAGTGTTCTTTGCTGTCATAGATGTAAGCCATAACGCATAAATTGTAGCAGCATCCACAGGTAGTGAAGGCAGAATGTCCATCCGTTGCTTCATCCACCTCATCTGGACGATTTCTCTCTCTGCCCAAGGCTTTTTATCCAAATCCATCTGCATTAATTCCGTTACCACGTCGCGGCAATGCTCCGTTATACGCCTCTCTGTCTGCTGTTCCGGCAAGGGGCTCTCAATTTTCCATAAAGGGTAGAAACAATCTGTGCCCGTCAATTTCACAGTCACACCGGGACGCAGGAAGAGGGTTAAATTAAAATTGGGACAACCTTCACCCATTAAACCGAGAAAGCATTCGGTGAGTTCCTCTACGGGTAGAGTGAAGGTGAAACGTCCAGCTTGGACGGTGTCAACGACATTTCCAATAGTTCCAGTACCGGCAAGCACCAACGTGCCGTCTTTCAGAGCAGGTGAATAACCAGTGACAGTTGCTGTCTTTGTCTGTGCCAGTCCCGCCATTGTGACGAGGGCGAGCATCATCGTAAAAAAACTTCTTTTGTTCATAATCGTTTCGTTTTTATTTTATCTTCTTAAATCGTGCAAATTATTCGTTTATGGGTCTAACATTATCGTTTAAAATAGAAATACTGGGACACTCCAATCCTAATCATCGTCCATTCGACAAAGAGGCTTCCAGTGATACATAGCAGAAGCGAGACTGACAGGAATAGAAGCCCTGTCGGTTCAAACTGAAGTGCTGGCACCATAGGTTTACATAGGAACGTAAAGATAGGAGAAAACAGGAATAAAGGCATCGTGTTTCTGCCTAAGAATGTCAATATAGAGTTCGCCCTTTTTCCCGCATGGGAATGAACGAAGAGGAATCCAACAATCACGAGATAGACCATCAGCACACCACCAGACTCTTCCATTAGAAGGTTTTTCGGGTTCATAGCCAGTAATATAAATGCCAGTATTGCAATCGGCGATTGCTGAAAGACATCGGTGAAGGAGATGCCGCTTTGCCGCAACACCACTCCTGCCAGGAAATAAAGTGAACAGGCAAATGACATTACGCCAAGCATGTTGGAAAACACATGGAAGATAATCCCAAGCAGGATGATCCGTGAATTGGTCTTCATAGGTACAAAGTGGAATACCAATATGTATGAGACTCCACACGTTATCAAAGTCTGCAAATACCAATATGGCCCGATGGGATGGAGAAACAGCCTGTCGATAAACACGCCTAATGTCAGGACATCGATATGTTCGCGTATAGGCAATGCTGCGGCCATCACGATATAACCGCTCTCCATCACAATATATGGGATGGCATAGCCGAGCATCGTCTTGATGAAGTCTTTACAAGGTTTGGTGATGTTCATCAGATAGCCCGAGATAATCAGGAAGCCAGGCATGTGGAAGGTATATACAATCCGCTTGGCATACGGATACGAATCTCCGATATAGACCAGATGAAAGGTAATCATCAGTATGATGAAGATGCCTTTCAAGAAATCCAATTCGTCAATTCGTTGTCGCATTCTTTATTTTATCTTTTTTGTTCGTGCAAATTCTTTGTTGAGCTAAACGACAGGCCGATTATTTCGTTGCCATCTACCCTGTAACATATCTCGATCTCTTACCATCCCTTTATCTGGAAGGTTTCTTTTTTAAAGCAGCACGCATCATCACGACGAATGCTGCTGATGGTTCTAACTTATTTTTTTTATTTTAAGAGAGAGAGTCTTTATGAAAAAAGACTCTATAAATGCAAAGTTTCACAACTTGGCTTCATATCTTTATCTGACGTCGGTCACTCCGTCACGTAGTTCTGGATTAATACCCATACGTGGCGTTGTGCCAGGTTTGTTATTGTCATCGGCTGATATATATTCGTTACCATTGATCTCTGACTGGGGGATGGTCATTAACATAGTACCGTCTTCTGCAGGCAGGTTGAACTGATATGTCTGTGCCCAGTTAGTAATTGGGTCATCTGTACCTTGGTAACGAACCATCGGTTTTTTAAGACGCAAGATATCGTTCATAGCGAAGCCCTCTCCCCAGAGTTCGATACGTCGCTGACGCCATACTTCGTCAATGAAATTTGCAGTAGGCTTTTCTGCATAACTGTATGCAGGATCACGATATGTCTTCACAAACTGTTCCAATGTTGCAGCTCCCCGAGCTTCATCCTGTCTTCCTTGTGCTTCAGCTAAAATCAGATACATCTCTTCAACGCGCATCATCGGGAAGTCACCACAAGTCTGTGTGGTGCCGAACTGTCCTTGGTAAACACCAAACTTCACGTTGGTGTAAGGAATAAAATCGAAGAGATTACCACATCCTACGCCGAGCGGAGCTGTCTCGCCACTATTACTCCATAAGAGGCCTTCAATAAGTGGAGACTTGCAATCGCCATCTACCCACCAACCTTTACGGACGTCACTATCGGCAATGGTGTTCCAAAGGTGACTGTTGATGGCTCGGAAGCAACCTGTCTCTGTGGTGTAACTATAGCTGGCAAGTGAGGATATCTGTGATACCCATGTCTCATACTCGCCATCTGTCTCGATGTTGGTTGGTCCGAAAGAAAGTCCCCACATCCAGTTAGGCTCATCATTTGAGATGAACATGTTGCCGACTTGGCTCACCTCATCGATAGAGGCAGGAGCGATGCCTTCTTGTGCAGCGAGGTCAATGGCTTTCTGTGCATATTCTGCTGCCTTGGCCCAATCTTGCTTAACCAAAGAGACACGGGCTTTCAGGCCATAGACTACAGCCTGATTCATCACGCTCTTGTCGGGACGATTAAAACCTTCCAGGTTCGTCGCTGCTTCATCGAGTTCTTTTTCAATGAAATTATAGACAAACTCGACTGTCTGGCGTGCGGTTGTCAAACCTTCTGTTTTGTCATTATCGGATAAGTACATCGGTACAGCCGGATCTTTGGCATGCCCAGCATAGGTCAATGCATAACGTTGTACTAGTTGGAAGTAGTCGAAAGCACGTAGGGCCTTCCCCAAAGCCTGATAGGCTTTCAGTTCCGGTGTTGTTGCTTCCGGGATATTATTCAACAGGTCATTGCAACATTTAATCTGGTTATAGTACATTGCCCAACGCTCATAGGGATTGGCATAGTTTACATTACGGTCGCCATAGTTGGCTGCCACGCTGAACCAGTTATAACCGCTGTTTACTCCCACAATATCTCCCGCATTCGTACCAT
>JAEETC010000180.1 GCA_016286585.1 Prevotella sp.
TTTTCCATTAATATGAGTCAAAAGAGCAAGTCTATTATGAGTTTTTTACATTTTCGGTATCAAATCATGCGGTCTTACCTAGTTTTGCGAGGTAAAATATATGATTGGCCAAAAGAGCACTCAAGGTAAAAACCTCTAATTACAGCCAAATTTGCCCCCAACGAAAGTTATGGAAACCATACGAAAATAAAGCTTAAACAACTATGAATTCAGCTTTTAAACTTTCCTTTTACTTTCCCCTAAAGGATTCTTTGAAAGAAAAAAGCAGTTGCGAGATCTTCGCAACTGCTTGATTTTCAATGCTTTTCCTTAGTAGCGGGAGCCGGGATTGAACCGGCGACCTCATGATTATGAATCATGCGCTCTAACCAGCTGAGCTATCCCGCCATCATCTTGTTAAGCGGGTGCAAAGGTACTACTTTTTTAGGAACTACCAAAACTTTTTGGAGAAAATATTTTGTATTTCAAAGAATTTTTGTAATTTTGTGGCCATAATTCGTACAAAACTAACACATTTACCAGCCCTGAGCGTATGGGAAAACAGCGAATTGACATCGAATACCCCCTGAACACGAAGTCTCCAAACCTCGTGTGGGAACAGATCAGCAGCGCCCACGGCCTTGAGCGGTGGATAGCCGATCACGTGACAGAGGAGAACGGCGTATTCACTTTCACCTGGGGGGAGCCATGGACGGAACAGGACATCCGTCAAGCGCAGTTATTGGAATATGTGAAGTATGACCGCATCCGTCTGAAATGGGAATACGACGATGAAGACGATGACAGTTACTGGGAGATGCGCATTGAGAAGAGTGAGCTGACAAACCACCTGAATCTGCTGATCACGGACTTCGCAGAAGATGACGATGCCGACGGTCTGCGGATCTTGTGGGAGAGCAACCTCGACAGGCTGCACCGTTCCTGCGGACTTTAGTTGAGAGTTGAAAGTTGAGAGTTAAGAGTTGAGAATTGAGAATTAAGAAACTCTACATATTTATTATTAAGCAGTTCGGGCTGCTGTTCTTCGGAACGTTCTTCATCTGCCAATTCGTGCTGATGATGCAGTTCCTGTGGCGATATGTCGACGAGCTGATCGGCAAGGGACTCTCGCTGGAGGTGATGGCGCAGTTCTTCTGGTACATGGGTCTGATGCTGATGCCCCAGGCCTTCCCGCTGGCCATCCTCCTGTCGTCGCTGATTGCCTTTGGTAATCTGGGCGAGAGCTCAGAGCTGACGGCCATCAAGGCAGCGGGTATCTCGCTGATGCAGACTTTCAGACCGCTCATCGTGATCGTCATGCTCATCTCGTGTATCTCGTACTACTTCCAGGATGTGGTGGGACCCAGGGCGAACCTGTCGTTCTACCAGCTGCTGCTATCGGTGAAGCACAAGAGTCCG
This sequence comes from Prevotella sp., assembly GCA_016286585.1. Lineage (GTDB taxonomy): Bacteria > Bacteroidota > Bacteroidia > Bacteroidales > Bacteroidaceae > Prevotella. Next base: position 1,399 of record JAEETC010000180.1, read on the forward strand.
GAGCTGGAAATACCCGAGGGCATCTTCTACGACGGTCTGCCGGGCTCGAACATCTACGTGCAGAAGAAAGACCTGAATACGGGTATGCTCTACGGCATCATGATCTACCGTCAGACAGGCAGTTACGAGGATCAGGCCATCATCCTGGCCGACTCGGGCAGGATGCAGTCGACAGAGGAAAAGAAGCACCTGCTGCTCACACTCTACAGCGGCGAATGGTTCGAGAACATGCGGTCGCAGGACCTGGCCAACAGCGCGAACATCCCCTACCGCCGCGAGACATTCTCGACAAAGCGCATCGTGCTCGACTTCGACAGCGGCCTGAATATGACCGACCTGGCCGATGTCTCAGGCGATGCAAGGGCGAAGAGCCTGACCAAGATCCTGCACGACCTCGACTCCATCAAGCAGAACAACGACAGCATCGGGTACTCCTTCTACCTCGACGCGAAGAGATACACCTTCAGAGCGCCAATCGTCAGCGAGAGCGACTCGACGAAGATCGTAGAGGAGTTGGCAGCGGGAAACATCAACCACGATACGCTCTATGAACGACAGTCGGCCAGCGACAAGCAGATGGCCGTCAAGAGTGCCTTGTCGAGTGTGCAGTCGGCTAAGACCGACATAGAGATCAAAGCCGACTACGCCCACAGCCTGCACCGCTACTACCGCCACCATCAGCTGGAGGCCATCAAGAAGTTCACACTCTCGCTCTCCTGTCTGATCTTCTTCTTTATCGGCGCTCCGCTCGGCGCCATCATCCGCAAGGGAGGTCTCGGCGTGCCCGTGATCATCAGCGTGCTGGTGTTCATCGTGTACTACATCTTCGACAACACAGGATTCAGGATGGCGCGAGAGGGACAGTGGACCGTATGGTTCGGCATGACTATCTCTACAGTGGCACTCACGCCCATCGCCGCCTTCTTCACCTATAAGGCCAACAAGGACTCCGTGGTGTTCAACATAGACCTCTACAAGAGTTTCTTCATGCGGGTACTCGGACTGCGCTCCAAACGACATATCTACAGGAAGGAAGTGATCATCGAAGACCCGGACTATCAGAAAGACGCCGACATACTGGCCGACATCAACAGGCAGATCACCCACTACAGCGAGCATCACAAGCTGCTGCACTGGCCCAATCCGATCGTCGTTTTCTTCCATGCTGGCGACGACCAGGAGATAGAGACTATCAGCGAGCGACTGGAGGAAACGATTGAGAACCTGAGCTACACGAAGGACAAGCTGATACTGACGGAGCTGAACCAATATCCCATCCTCGCCACACATGCCCACACGAGACCCTTCCGCAAGAAATGGATGAATATCGTGACGGGACTGCTGCTGCCTGTAGGTATCTTCTTCTATTTCAGGATGCTCCGCTTCAGGCTCCGACTCTACAAGGACCTGCGCACCATCCGCCACACCAGCGAACGGATCATTCCAAAGGCCGTAGAACTGGCTGACAGGTAAGAAACAAATATCACTCTATATATATAAATAAGGTATAGGACATGACAGAAAAGACGAAACTGAACACCATAGAGGAAGCCGTTGAGGACTTCAGACGAGGCGAGTTCGTGATCGTTGTCGATGACGAGGACCGAGAGAACGAGGGTGACTTGATTGTCGCCGCTGAGAAGATCACCGCCGAAAAGGTAAACTTCATGCTCAAGCATGCCCGTGGCGTGCTCTGCGCACCCATCACCCTGGAACGGTGCAAGGAGCTGGATCTGCCGCATCAGGTGCAGGACAACACATCGGTACTCGGAACACCCTTCACCGTCACCGTCGACAAGCTGGAGGGCTGCACGACGGGCGTCTCTGCCCACGACCGCGCTGAGACCATCAAGGCATTGGCCGACCCAGCGTCGAAGCCGGAGACCTTCGGCCGACCAGGACATATCTGCCCGCTTTACGCACAAGACAACGGTGTGCTGCGCCGAAGCGGACATACTGAAGCCGCCATCGACCTCTGTCACATGGCCGGGCTCTATCCTGCCGGCGCCCTCATGGAGATCATGAACGAAGACGGTACGATGGCCCGACTGCCGGAACTCCAGGCATTCGCCAAGACATGGAACCTGAAGATCATCAGCATCAAAGACATGATTGCCTACCGACTGAGGAAGGAATCGCTCATCGAGGTCGGTGAGGAGGTGGACATGCCTACGGACTACGGGCACTTCAGACTGGTGCCCTTCCGTCAGAAGAGCAACGGGCTGGAGCACCTGGCTCTCATCAAGGGAGAATGGAAGGAAGACGAGCCTGTGCTGGTGCGTGTGCACTCATCGTGTATGACGGGTGACATCCTCGGAAGCAAGCGCTGCGACTGTGGCGAACAGCTGCACAAGGCCATGCAGACCATCGAGAAGGAAGGCAAGGGTGTGGTGATCTACATGCAGCAGGAAGGTCGGGGCATCGGACTGATGAACAAGATCGCGGCCTATAAACTGCAGGAAGAAGGACTCGACACCGTAGATGCCAACGTACACCTGGGCTTCAAACCCGACGAGCGCGACTATGGCTGCGGAGCCCAGATGCTCAGATACCTGGGCATCCACAAGATGCGCCTGCTGACGAACAACCCCGTGAAGCGCGTCGGACTGGAGGCTTACGGGCTGGAGATCATTGAGAACGTCCCCATCGAGGTGACCCCCAACCCCTATAACCTGCGCTATCTCGAGACGAAAAAGAACAGGATGGGCCATACGCTGCACCTAAAGTGAAAAGGTAAAAAGGTAAAAAGGTAAAAAAATAAAAGAGTGAAAAAGGTAAAAAGGTAAAAGAGTGGAAATGTGAAAAAGATAAAAAAAATGAAATGCGGAAGCAAATTCTTCACTCTTCATTCTTCACTCTTCGCTATTTTTAGTATTTTTGCACCCAAAATTTAAACTAATGGCACAATTATCCAACCGTTTGCAGCGTCTGGCGCCATCCGCCACGCTGGCTATGTCGCAGAAGAGTTCAGAAATGAAGGCACAGGGTATCGACGTCATCAACATGAGCGTCGGAGAGCCCGACTTCAACACCCCCGACCATATCAAGCAGGAGGCCAAGATGGCCATTGACGAGAACTACTCGAAGTACTCGCCTGTACCCGGATACCCCTTCCTGCGCCAGGCTATCGCCCGGAAACTGGAGCGTGAGAACCACCTGCACTACACGCCAGAGGAGATTCTCGTGTCCAACGGTGCCAAGCAGAGTGTCTGCAACACCGTACTCGCATTGGTGAACCCCGGGGAGGAGGTAATCATCCCTGCACCCTATTGGGTCAGCTATCCTCAGATGGTGCTGCTGGCCGGTGGAGAGCCTGTCATTGTGGAGGCCGGCTTCGAGCAGAACTTCAAGATGACGCCCGAGCAGTTGGAGGCCGCCATCACACCGAAGACCCGCCTGCTCATCCTTTGCTCACCCAGCAACCCCACGGGCAGTGTCTACAACAAAGAAGAGCTGAAAGCGCTCGCAGACGTCATCCTGCGTCATGACGACCTGTTCGTACTGGCTGACGAGATCTACGAGCACATCAACTATATTGGCAAGCATGAGTCTATCGCCCAGTTCCCGGGCATGAAGGAGCGCGCCATCATCGTCAACGGTGTCAGCAAGGCGTATGCGATGACGGGATGGCGCATCGGATATATCGCCGCACCCGAATGGATTGTCAAAGGCTGCAACAAACTGCAAGGCCAATACACCAGCGGCCCGTGCAGCGTCAGTCAGAAGGCAGCAGAGTTCGCCTATGTCAGCGACCAGCAATGTGTAGAGGACATGCGTCAGGCCTTCGAGCGCCGTCGCGACCTGATCGTCAAACTGGCAAAAGAGATACCCGGGTTGGAGGTCAACGTGCCGGAAGGTGCTTTCTACCTCTTCCCGAAGTGCTCCAGCTTCTATGGCAAGAGCGATGGAGAGCGAGTCATCAACAACTCAACGGACTTCGCCATGTACCTGCTCGAAAAAGGACATGTGGCTACCGTGGGTGGTGATGCCTTTGGCGATCCCGAATGTTTCCGCATGAGCTATGCGACAAGCGACGAAAACATCATCGAAGCAATGAAACGAATCAAAGAGATAGTGGCAAAATTGAAATAAAACGATAAAATCATAGTTAAAAGTTATTAATTCGTGCGCTATCCCGCTTTATTTTGTTATCTTTGCGAGGTAAATTTAAAAATTGACAAATTATAAACTTTCATTTTTAATAACTAAAATTTAAATCATTCAATTATGGCAACAACAACAAAGGCTGCAGCCCCAGCTAAAAAATCGGGCTTTCAGGGTGTAAAAGCTGCATGGATCATTCTCGTGATTTGCGCTCTTGCAGGTTATGGTGTATGGTATTTCGTAATGGGTAACCCCGATAACTTCATCGGTGGCGACCGTTCTGGTCATCCCGCAAACCTGCTGGGTACTGTGTATAAGGGAGGTTTCGTGGTAGGTCTGATCCTGACCCTGCTCTTCACTGTGATCTGCCTCGGTATCGAGCGCTTCTTCGCTATCAAGACCGCTTCTGGTAAGATGAATCTGGCTAAGTTCACCGCTGAGGTTAAGAACGCCATCAAGGCTCAGGACTTCGCTAAGGCAAAGGATCTCTGCAACAAGATGCAGGGCACCGTTGGTAACGTGGTGATGGCTTCTATCAACATGTACCAGACCGTTGAGACCGACGACACACTGAAGAAGGCTGCCAAGATCGCTAAGATCCAGCAGGCTCACGAGGAGGCTACTCAGCTCGAGATGCCTACCCTTCAGATGAACATGCCTATGGTTGCTACCATCGTATCTCTGGGTACCCTGACCGCTCTGTTCGGAACTGTGCTCGGTATGATCGGATCGTTCCAGGCTCTGTCTGCTGGTGGTGGTGCTGACTCTATGGCTCTGTCTGCCGGTATTTCTGAGGCTCTTGTGAACACAGCATCTGGTATCTTGACCTCTTGGGTTGCTACCGTTGTTTACAACTTCT
>JAEETC010000181.1 GCA_016286585.1 Prevotella sp.
CAACATGATCAACGTGGGTTACCTCATCACCCGCTTCGCCCTCGAGCGCAAGGAGAGCCGCGGTCTGCACTTCACCACCGACTATCCCGTCCACGCCTACGACAAGAAATAAAAATGAGTCCCGCCCGGGCGGGACTCATTATTTTCAGGTATTGATGAAGCCGTTCTTCCTGCGGTTGTCTTCGGGCCTCACGGCGAAGTGGAGCCAATAGCGCCCGCCCTTCTTGCGCTCGATGAACAGTTCGTCGTAATCCTGCCCTGTATCGTCGGCGATGTCCAGTAGGATCGTGGCATAGCGCACGGCCTGCTCAAAGCCCGCACAACGGATATCCACCGCACAGCCCGAAAGATGATTGCTCGTCGGCGAGCCTCCCACGGCCCTGTTCACATCCTCAGAACGGAAGCCCGAGGTGATGATGACCGGCTCCACGCTCTTCGAGGTCTCATAGTCCTCGCCCGGCTTCAGGCAGTAGAGCGTATTGTAGTCATACCTCATCTCCTCCAGCCAGTTCTCACAGATGTTTCGGAGGTTCTCGATACTCACACGGCTGGGGATGTTCGGGATCCCCGTGCCCGTCTTGGTCATCTCGCCCAGCGTATAATGCTGGGAGAGACGGATTGATTTATTAACTTCTACGTTATTCATTTTTCATTTTGTTATGTTGTTAGTTGTTAGTTGATATTGGGCACCTACAATCCCATACTATTTATTTTTCTATATTTCTTCTTTTTATGGCCATCTTTTACGAACTCCTCCTCTATTTTAATCATTTTGCCGTCTAAGAGGCGCTTGATTTTCATGAATGCCGCAGGCTCGTTTTGATAGCCGAAACACCTAATCACATCTTCCACGCAGAACACCTCCGGCAGTCGGTTGTAGCCGTCCACGGACTTCTGTTGATGACGCTTGCCCGTGATCTGCACGTCGTTGTTCATGTCGTCGAAATACTTCTCAGCCATCACCCCGAAGAAGTGCTGCTGCGTGGCGTACTGGATGCGGGCGATGAGTTCGCAGAGTTTCCAATCTGTATCATCCACCTCATACTCCCCTTCCCAGAACTTGCCTTCCAGATGCATACGCTCGAAATGACGCATGTCTATGAAAGGCGCAGCATAGTTCAATGCGTGATACGGCACGCGCTTCAGCATCAGCTCATTGGCTTCCGAATCATCCTCCGCACAATCGGCCATCCGGTTCTTGGTCCAGTCATAGAGACGCTTCACCAATGGCCAGAAAGGCAGTTCCCCGGCACGGGCATCGAGCTTGTAAGCCCAGGTCTTCATGCGTTCCAGGCGCTGCCAGTCTATGGCCGTTTTCTCCTGAAACTCTATCATCTCATAGTTCGTCTTAGGCATGGGAATCACGGTGAGACGCGTACTGAGACCACTGCCGAAGTTCTGTTCATTTACCTTCTTTTTCAAGGCTATGGGCGTGCCCGTGTAGATATAGTTCCAAGTCACATGGAACTTGTCCACCGGCGAATCCGAGTTCTGGTACATCTGTCCGTCCTCCTCATTATGGAAGGCCTTCAGCTCCATCGACTGCTTGTTAATCCACGAGCCTCCTTTCTGAAGCGTGATACTATTATCAAGCTCCGTGTCGAAGGTGAACATGTGCAGCTGAATCTCCTTGCCGTCCACCACTTCCTTCGCGTTCAGCATATCCTGAATCAGCTGGCCATTACTCGTTCTGGCAGGATGGATCCTGATGATACCCTGCGGCTTATCCTTTCCCTCCTTATTGGCTGCTTTCTTCTTCGTGTCCTGCTTGTAGCGGTTCAGTGCTGCCAGTCCTGCCTTGTCCGAAGCCTCTACAGGCGCCATGAGGATATCGCAGATGTCATCAGCCATCGACTTGTTCGATGCCGGGTGTCCGATGATAAGCAGCGAGCAGTTCAACCTTCTCTCCCGCTCCGGGCGATGATAGAACCTGTACGTGCATCTCGTCATCAGCGTCATCAGCGCCCCGCCACCCACGAACATCGCCGCCGGATACTGGCTCCGCTTCAGTCCTGCACACACATCCCTCAGCAATGGGAAATCGTCGAACATCGCCTCTATCTCAGCCCCCCAGCCATCCAGTTTTTCGTGGAGTGTGGAGTGAGGAATGTGGAGTGAGGAATGTCCAAGGGCGGAGTCTGCGGCAGAAGTATTCTCACTCCTCACTCCACTCTCCTCACTCCTCGAATCAACAACCTCCCGATACAAGCGCCCGGCGACCTTCCTCACTGCTTCCTGCATGGCCTTACTGGGCATCGGACTTGCAGACCTCTTCTCCTTCTCCGCAATACACGAGGCTGCTGACTCCACCGTCTGGGCCACGTTCTCATCGCGCTCTGCGATGATCTCCTGCACCCACGGCTGTGCCTCGACGATTTCTTGCACCCGCTGTTTGTCGCCGTCGAGCATGAGCAGCAGGTCTGTGGCGAGCTTAAGGCTCTCCGTGTGTCTGTTGGTGTCCTCTGCGCATGGCAGCCTGTCGCCATAGCGAGCATCAATAATACTTTGCAGATCATAGCCTCTCCACTTTATGCCCTCCACTCCCTGAGCATCCAGCGCGCCATCATCCCCAGTCCTTTGCTCAGCATTCTGACTGGCCACATGAGCAGCCACAGGCTTCCGAGTATGATCGTGATGATCGCCAGCACCAAATTGAAGGCGAATCGGCTGAGTTTTCTTTTGGCGGTACTCAGGCGTAAACCGCTTGTCAAATGCTTCATTGTAGTAATCAAATAAAAGTTCTTCGTTGATGAAAATGATATCCTCCTCTTTGGGAGCGAAAGAGTTACGAGTGGCATCGATGCAGCTCTCGTCAGCCTTGTAGCCCAGCTTCTGGGCAAGTGCTATCTGGTTGTCAGCGAGGTTGCCAATAGAAAGATCTGCTGTCGCCACAATGCGAATCCCATAGCTGCTACTGGTGATGTGGACGAGAGCGATCCGCTCCATCAGCTCCTTGTCCTCTCTGAGCTTATACCACACCTCCATAGGATTCTCTATGTGGTCGATGTCCAACATAAACAGCCCATTCAAATGACAGTCTGCCAATCTGCGATGTCTGAACATCCCGCCTTTGGCAGTCTGCGTCTCGTCAAACTCCCTGCAGGCGAAGATGAACGCCGGCAGGTTGTCCTTCACCTCCTGAGCGAATGCCAGCAGCTTCTCGGCATCAGTCTTTTTCTCCCAGGCCTCTCGTGCAGCCTGCCTCTTCAGTCCCTGCTTCTTAATCAGGAACTTCTGATACTCGCTGTTCTGGAGCAGATTATGCAGAGCCACTGCGCCCTGAGTCTTCGAAGCCTCTACCGCTGCCAGTATCGCCCTTCGCATATCAATGCGCCATCTTGTACTGGGTTTCTTTACTTGCTCCCAGAACTCTTCCCTTGTGCAGGGAAGAGCCTGAGAAAAATGTGTATTCTCTTGATATGTTATCATCTAATCAAATATGTTCTTATGTTCTTGCGTCCCTGCGGTAGCAAGCGTCTCCTTGCGTCGCCGAGCGCTTCTGTCTAAAAAATAATTTGTTCATCTGTCTTAGAGAGGCTGAAGATCCGTGATGTAAAACGCGTTCTCGTGTCGGTCATTATTGTCGCCCCATGTGCGGTGCTTCCAGAAGCCCTTCACGATATACGGCTGGTTCTGGTAGTACTGCGCATCGCGGTTCTTCGATGCATAGTCTCCCGTCATTTCCCCGTAGATCACGTCCCCGCCGCGTTTCATGACGATTCCGCGACTCTTGAAATACTCACTCGTACCATCCTGTTTCTGGTACTGGCGCTCCGAGTATGCGCCTACCTCCACGATTGTCACTAAGTTTTCCATTATAGCTTGTTTTTAATTCTTTAATTTTTTAATTCTTTAATTCTTTAATTTTAGACTACACTCTGTCGATGATATCCTCGTCCGTCGGATATGAAGGCCCCTTGTCCTTCTTCTTCGCAGCCTGATTGAACACCTTGATGATCTCCGAGTAGTTGGCGCCGATCACGCGCCCCATGTCACCCTGCAGCTGCAGCAGTTCCCGCTCGATGGTAGGACTGCATCCGATGGTCGTCTGCAGGATCACCTGCTTCGTGGTCTTGTTGAGGTACACCTTCAGCTGCGGCGACTCATAGAGCATCTTGCCCTTCACCTTCAGCTTCAGCTCACTCTTCAGCTCCCCTTTCGTCAGCTCCGCAAACTGCTCCTGCATCGTGGCCACGGGATCCGGATCGTTCGCATCCACGTTGATGTGAATCGAATAGCTTGATTCCTTCTCCCCCTCGCTCTTATAGAACGAGCTCTTGCCCTTCTGCTTGATCATCTTGCGATTGCTCTCGCGGGGCTCCATCGGGTTCACCACCACGACATCGTTGCCGTACATCTTCACTCTTGCTCTGAAGTTCTTCACCGGCTTTCCCTCCGGCTTTTCAATAAATGTTGTTTCCATCTTTTATGTTTTAATTTTCAACAAAAATCTTCTTTAATCTTACTTAAATCTTCCATCGTCGCCAGCGACGATATTTTTGTTAGATTTGTGTAGATTTGTGTTCAATAAATAATCTGTGTAATCTGTATAAAATAATTAGTGTAATTCGTTAAATTCGTTGTCGTTGATATGTAGTTCGTTGTGCTGCGGATTGATCTCTCCCCTGATAAAATCCTCTATCTGGAATTGGATCCTGTCATGATGGAGCATCATCCAAGCATCGCCGTTGAAAAGATTCTCATACAGATCTTTCAGACGTATGTCAGTATCTCCCCCGAAGGCATTGCTGTAGAATACCGCCTTCTTCACATACGAATTCACCATAGCAAGCGCCGTTAGCATGATGGCAGTACCGTCATATCCAGGCTCCTTCTTCAAGAACATGCGGAGGATGTCCTCTGCCAGCTTCTCCGCAGCCTCGGCGTTCTTCTTGCCAGCACTGGGATTGTGCATACGAGTCCAGTTGCTGACGTCGCAGAATTTCTGCAAATGCATTCTAAATCCTTTCTTCATTTATGATTTCCTGTTAAGTTTGACACCCGATTTCTTTGCATGAAGCAAGTACTTGTAGACCGTCTTCTTCGAGATGTGCAGCCTCTTGGCAATCTCATCCATCGCCAGACCGTCATTCCACAGCTTGACCGATCGTTGCTCACGACGGATTTTCCGTCTGACGAACCTGTCTACAGACTTCCGTCCGTTCATCTTACCGATCTCACTTCTGAACTCCGCATTCTTGCTCACACGGCAGATCCTGGCCATCCTCCTAATCTTGTTCACAGAGATGCCGAACTCCTCGGCGATCTCCTCCGTCTTGGTGAAGGGATAAAGCGCCATGATCGTTGCAAACACATGCAGTTTCATAGGCCGACACTTCTTAGCAGTTCCTTCAATTTGCAGTTCATCAGCCCCTGCTCCTCGGCAATCCAGGTATAGCAGATGTCGAGCACCGCGTCCACCCCCGGGCATCCGGTCGTGTAGGCGACATGTTCATAGGCGAAGAGCGTGATGTTCTCTGCCATCACATACTGCATGTCTCGGCGGAATCCCATCAGCTGCAGTGTCAGCAGATCCAGGAGCTGCGGGCTCACCTTCTTGCGGATGGTCGTCAGTTCACGCGATGCTCTCCTGGTCACGGGGTAGTCGTAGCTTATGTCCTCATGCACCACCTTCACGTCCCTGGCGAGAACGCTCGTCATCAGTTTCTTCCTGGGAGGCATGACAGTCAATCTCCCGTCCTTCGTCTTTCTCAAAATCAGTTCTTTCATTTTTTATTGTTTTGAACGTTATTGCTGGGCGGCCGAGGACCGGTCTTTCTCGCCGCATCAGCTTTCGGTCGTCAAAATTAGGCATAAAAAAAATGCGCCTGAAATTGTTCAGACGCATCTGGGAGGAATTCTGGGAACTATGGAAGTATTTCGGGTCACTTGCAAAACCCTGTGTTGAAAAATTAGTCTAATTGTTTATTTCTCGTCATTTGTTAGTACCTTTGCACACAAAGAGTACTGGTATGAACGAGAATCCCTATATGATGCTTGCAAAGGTCATCCTTCCCAAAGAGATGACAGAGTATTTTGACCTGACAAAAGTCCGCACGGATGAGTATAATGGTGAGCCACGTATCCACCTATATCTTGATGAGAAGGATAAGGCTCCTGACAATCGTACAGACTTGTCTCCCAATGGTTTCTATGAAGAGTCCTGCATGAACGACTTTCCCATCCGTGAATACCGCACGGTCCTTCATGTGCGCCGTCGCAGGTGGAAGGATGCCGATGGCAAGAGCGTTTCGAAGGACTGGCAGATGGTTGCCAAGGGCACTCGCTACTCTAAGGAGTTTGCGACTTTTTTAAAAGAATTCCTTGGAT
>JAEETC010000029.1 GCA_016286585.1 Prevotella sp.
CCCATTTTCAAGTGATCTATAGACAGATATGGATACTTATATTTCTCAAGCATACGCTGTGCAAGAAGCGTTTTACCCGTATGTGAAGCACCTGTTATCAGTATAACCATATATGTAAAAACTAATCATTAATCTCTTTGATTAAATACAAATCGCCACTTGACAAGGCTTTGAAGTTACGTTCTATCTTCTCTATGTCCCAATCCCACCATTTCAGTTGCAGTAGATAGGCGATGAATTCGTCGTCAAAACGCATCCTGACCACTCGGCACGGATTACCCACAGCAACAGCGTATGGAGGAATGTCTGAGGCAATAATAGAGTTGGCTCCGATAATGGCTCCATCACCTATATGAACGCCTGGCATGATGGTTACATGCTGGCCAATCCAGACATCATTGCCCACAACGGTATCACCCTTCAGAGGCAATTCATCTTTCACCGGAGCAATGGCACTTCCCCAGTCGCCACCAATGACATAAAACGGATAGGTCGTTACGCCGTCCATCCTATGATTGGCTCCATTCATGACAAATTCCACACCCTTGGCAATAGCGCAGAACTTGCCAATAATCAGCCGGTCGCCTATGAAATCGTAGAAATGAGTGACATGCTTCTCGAACTGGTCAGCACCATCCACATCATCATAGTACGTATAATCGCCGATGATGATACGCGGGTTCTTCACCACGTTCTTGATGAAGCAGAGGCTTGGAATCTTAGGATTCGGGAAAGCGTCATTGGGATTTGGTCTGTTTTTTATCTCCATAAATTCCGATTTATTTGTCTATTATTTCAGATACTCATCATCCCTCACCAGCACCTTCTCGATCTTACCCACGTACATGGTGTGATAGTCGCCCTGCGGATAACTCTGTTCGATGGTTTCCTGATAGATGATGCCACTTGGCTGGATTTCTGCGGCATACACCTTCTTGCAGACGAGCACCAGCTTGGCTTCCTCGAAATAGACAGTGTTATCGTCATAGACAGGTGTGAGTCCTGCCTTGGCAATCTTGTCCTCGTCACGGCCTGACGTGCTGCCCAGATAGGCCATCTGCTTCTTGAACGACTTGTCCATGACACAGAGCGAGAAATAAGGCTCCTCATCAATAAACTCCTTGGTATAGCGCGACTCACGAATGTAAACCACTGCCGAAGGATCGTTGTTTCCCCACAGGCAACCCAGATGCCCCCATGAGGCCGTCATCGTGTTGCAACTATGCTCATCGCCAGCCGTTATCAGCATCCATTCACCACCAATCAGGTTGAACGGATTAAACTTCAAGTCTTTGTAACTAATCTCTTGCATCTTCACTATAAATTACATAAAACAATTAAATTCTGACTGCAAGGACGGTGCAAACCGAGAGCAATCAAGCACGCTTGAATGCCGAGGTGCAGCCCGTTCTCGCAAATTTGTAACCTTTTCTGTAGGCAATGTCTAGATACTTGTCCCAGTTTGTCTTTCTGGAATCAAGCGCCTTTGACATTCCATCGAAAACTATAAAATCAGACTCTTTTACCCGGTTGAACAGTCTGTCGCCAAGCATAACTTTCTTCATGCAGTCGAGAAGCCCTAGATTCTCCAAGTCATCTAAATTCTTTCCTGCAGTACATAAAATCAATGCTTTCTCGAGTACCTTCATGGTTTTGTTGCCATAAGCAAAGCCATACGACCAGACACGATCAAACCATCCCACAAGTATAGCAGGAGCTTCAGTCCAAAAAATTGGATAGATAAAGACAATGGCATCTGCTGAGTTTATCTTTGTCTGTTCAGCAAGGACATCGCTTTCCAAGCCTGGCTCGGTGCTATAGTTCGAATCCCTGAGATACTCCTTCTCAGACATATCCGTCTTGAAATTCATCTTATACAGATCAGACATAACGTATTCATTACCGGAATCAACAATTCCTTTGATGAATGCGTCGCGTACATTTCTTGTAAACGAATCCTCTGATGGATGACAATAAACGATAAATACCTTCATAATTCTGCAGTTGTGAGCACATATTGCTCGTATCAATAGATATAATGTTTTTTCCTTATGCCCATTCAAAATTCTCTTTTCCAGCCCTAATCTCAAAATGGCACTTGGCGATGCCAAGATCCATCTTAGTGAATCCAATCAGGGAGAAGTTCCTCTTGGCCAGCACCTGTACAGGTTTTCCGTCCCTTGCAGGGATATACTCGAAGAAGAACTTCTGCTGATTTACAGCTGTCGGGGCGAGAATAGCTGCTTCTCCACACCCTGCCTGAACCAGCTTGGCGTAAGGTCATTGGCATTGCTGACCTGCTCCACGCGCTTGATCTTGTGCGAAACGCCCTGAGTCTCACCGTAGCCGATGGATATATATGCCTCGATGACCTCTCTGGCTTCAAGAATATACGTTCCTGGCACCTTGGAGTAGGAGAGACCCACCCAGCAGGTGTTCAGTCCGAGAGTCTGAGCCAGCAGTACAAGTTGTTCGCCATAGTAACCCACACGTTCATCAAGATCATCGGCTTTCTTTCCAGCCATGACAATATAGTTGTTGACATGACGGAACTTACCATATTTGGCAAGCGTTCCTTGAAACGCCTTTGGCTCGTTCAGGATGAGCTGCATATGTAGCCTTCCTTCCTGGTTCAACTCCGCAATCTTGTCGACGAGCACTCTGACTGTTTCATCAGCCAAAGGCTGTTCCTTGTATGCCCTTACACTGTGCCGGGCTTGAATGGCTTCTTGTAATGTCATGCTATTCTCTTATTTGTTTCGGGTGCAAAGGTACTGCTTTTTTCCAAAATTACTTTCAATCTATATTTTTTTCGAATCTTTTTTGAGTATTACGGATAATTGAGATAGTTCTCGACATTTGTATGCAGATACTCCAGTTCTACCTCTGTCACCTTCCCAATGGATAGTTCGGTGAAAACAGAGCTGATAATCTTAGTAACCAGACTTTCTTTGCCATTCTTCCACGCAAAAAGACAGACAGGACTGTTTTTGAGTTTTCAGTCATGAAACCGGGACTTTCAATTCTTCAGACTCTCGTTTTGCAGGCTTGTCGCTGCCGCTCCGCTTCTGTCCTCTCTTGGACGATGCAAAGGTACGAAGAAAACCTCGTGTCTCCAAATTCCGACACTCGATTTGGGGCGATTTTCAGCTCGAATTCATCGAATTTGAAAATAGATGGCGGGCGGGGTTATATTTACTGTAATCTGTCTTGCCTTATACTGATATGGGTTGTCAATCACCGATGACAAATGACAGATGACAGTTTTTTGAAAATGATTTTTCGTTTATATTATTATATTATTATTATATATATTATAATATATATAATAATAATCTCTCTTTCTTCTCAAATTCAAAAAACTGTCATCTGTCATCTGTCATTAGTAGCAGGATATGACTTCAGCTTATTTCTGCTATGTTTTTTATTTACCGATACAAAAATGTGTAAAGATATTTTCTAATACTTCGTTGGCCAAAATCCTACCCTGGCCGGTGATTTCAGAGAGATTATCTAACACGATTTTCAGATCCTCAGAGACCAAATCGCCACTTAGACCCGATTCCAAAGAGGCCAGAACTCTTGACAAATTTTCTTGGGCGCTGAGCAAAGAATGGTATTGCCTGGCAGAACTGACGATGATGTCTTGTTCGGTGAGTTCGGGGATGTCGGCAGCATCGAAGATGGCTTGTTCGAGTTGGTCGAGGTTGGTGCCTTGCTTGGCAGAAATCCGCAGGAGGTTTGAGGCTTGAGGTTTGAGGTTTGAGGTTTGAGGTTGGAGGTTGGAGGTTTGAGGTTTGAGGTTGGAGGTTTCTTGCGTCCCGATGGTAGCAAGCGAGCGAAGCTCGAGCGGAGGTTGGGTGGCGGATTGGATGTCGATTTTGTTTTGGATGATAAGCAGTGACTTGCCTTTGCAGCGATTCAGCATCTCTTGAACGTCTTCCGCTGTGGGCTCGGCATCGATGAGCCAAAGTACGATGCGGGCTTTTTCGATGGCGGCGAAGGTGCGGCTGATGCCAATCTGCTCAATCTCGTCTGTGGTCTGACGGATGCCTGCAGTGTCGATGAATCGGAAGGTGACACCGTGAAGGTCGATGGTATCCTCAATCGTGTCCCGAGTTGTTCCGTGTACGGATGAGACGATGGCCCGATCGTCATGAAGGAGTCTGTTCAGGAGCGTTGATTTGCCAACGTTCGTTTTTCCGACGATGGCTACAGGAATACCGTTTTTCAGGGCTTGGCCAGTCTCGAAGGATTGAGCGAGAGAGATGATGCGATTGTTGATTTTTTTTGCAATATCTAACAGCTCGCTACGGTCAGCGAATTCGAGGTCTTCGTGGTCGGAGAAGTCGAGTTCGAGTTCGAGCAGCGAGGTGAGTTTGAGGAGTTGTTCGCGGAGCTGTGAGAGTTCGGAAGAGAATACTCCTCGAAGCTGTGACATGGCGATCTGGTGGGTGGCTTTGTTGCCAGATGCGATGAGGTCGGCTACGGCCTCGGCTTGTGAGAGATCCATCTTGCCGTTGAGGAAAGCCCGCTGGGTGTATTCACCTGGATTGGCCATGCGGCAGCCGTGCTGGATCAAGAGTTCTAAGACCTTATTAAGTATGTATCGTGAGCCGTGACATGAGATTTCTGCGCTGTCTTCGCCTGTGTAGGAGTGGGGGGCGCGGAATATGCTTACCAACACCTCGTCTACAATCTCTTCTCCGTTCTTGATGTGGCCATAGTGGATGGTATTGGGCTGGGCATCAGAAAGGTCTTTGATAAATATATGAGAAAGAATCTCAAGCGATTGTGGGCCTGAGATTCTGATGATTCCGATGGCGCCACCAATAGCGGTGGCAAGAGCACAAATCGTATCGGTCATGCGCGATATTATTAAATACGATTCAGTACTTTTTCGATCAGTGTGTCGATGGAGTTCTTGTATTCGGTGTTCATCTCCGTGGTGTAACGGTTGGCGATGACCATGCAACAGGTCATGGCGCGATGACCAAGGATGGAGGCGAGACCGGCTACGGCTGAGGACTCCATCTCGAAGTTGCAGACCTTCATGCCCTCGTATTCGAAGGCCTCGATCTTCTCGTTCTGCTGGGGGTCGGCAAGGTCTGCACGCAGAATACGTCCTTGTGGGCCATAGAATCCTCCGCAGGAAACAGTGTAGCCGCGCACCATATCGTCCTGGGCAATCTGATTGATGAGCTCTTCGTCGGCGATGGACACGTAGGGTGCGCCCTTGATGGGATCCCACTGCATGTGTTCGCAGAAGGCACGCTCCATATCGATGTCGCAGACCACGTTACGGCCGGCGTAGAAGTTCAGCAGACCGTCGAAGCCGATGCTCTTAACGGATGCGATGAACGAGCCTGTGGGAGTAAAGGGTTGCAAGCCTCCACAGGTGCCGATGCGCACCATCGTCAGCGTACGATGCTCGTCACGTTCCTCACGCGTCTGGTAGTCGATGTTGGCGAGGGTATCGAGTTCGTTGACCACAATGTCGATGTTGTCGCAGCCGATGCCGTGACTCTGAACGGTAATGCGCTTGCCTTTGTACGTACCCGTGATGGTGTGGAACTCACGGCTGCTGACCTCGCACTCTTTCGAGTCGAAGTGGGCTGCGACGGTGTCTACTCGGGCAGGATCGCCCACGAGGATCACACGGTCGGCCAGCTGTTCTGGCTTCAGATGGAGGTGGAAACAAGAGCCGTCGTTGTTGATGATCAGCTCTGATGCGGGGAATGTTCTTTTATTCATAGACTTTGGTTTATTTAAAGTTGTTGTTCTCTTCGTTGCGAATCTGCTTTTCCAGCGTGTGGATGTTGTTGCGGAGAATCAGGGATTGCTCCTCATTGTGGAGGATGATCTCACTGAGCAGTTTCCGGCCGTTCTCATCTGCTTGGGCATAGCGGTCGCGAGTCTTCTGTAGTTCGGCTTCGAGATGTGAGAGACGCTCACGGGCCTTGAGCAGTTCACGGTAGCGGTTGGCTGCCGTAGGAGAGCGGAAGTCTTTTGCGCTGGTATAGGTCAGCCGGTCGTTGATGACAATGGCCGTATTGGCTTCAGTAGCTTTGTCTGTAGTCGGCCGACTGGCGTTTGTGAAGACGGCCTTCAGACGCTCGAGGGCTGCTCGACGCTCAGAGCCATTGCCCCAAGTGTCGGCGATGCGGGTGATGTCGGCAAAGTCGTGGATCTGCTGTTCGGTGAATTTCGTAGGATCGTAGGAACGCCGTGTTTCAGGCAGGATGAAGATATAGACGCACACGGTGTCCTTAGGCTGTCGACGGTCGCTGACGAAGTAGCCGATGCCGCTCTGCTCGTCGGCCGCATACATATAGTCGTTGGCTTCGGAGTTGAAGGGCATGCCAATGTTCTCAGGCTTGAGGAACGAGCCGCTTCGAGAGTCATAACGGGTGAAGAAGATGTCGTAGCCGCCGATGCTCTCTTCGCCTTGGGCTGCGAAGTAGAAGGTGATGCCATCGTTCATCATGAAGGGGTAGTCGGCCTCGTCGATGCCTTCGCTGAGTCCGTTCATCAATATGGGCTCTCCCCAGCGGTCGCCGAGTTTGTCGGAGGTATAGATCTGCCGGACACCGTTTTGGTCTGCCTTGCCGAAATAAGCCTT
The DNA here is from genome assembly GCA_016286585.1 of Prevotella sp. Lineage (GTDB taxonomy): Bacteria > Bacteroidota > Bacteroidia > Bacteroidales > Bacteroidaceae > Prevotella. Next base: position 6,623 of record JAEETC010000029.1, read on the forward strand.
GTTGCCCATCTCGTTGAGATAGACGTACCCGTCGGCTTCGATGCCGCTGATCTGGCTGGCGGTCATGACCTTTCCCGTCTCGGAGGAGAGAACGTAGTGGGAGAGGAACTGGCTTTTGTCGGCGACGATACTGTCGATGATGACGATCTGCTGTGTCATCTCACGCATGTTGGTGATGCGGGGATCCTCCTGAGGTTCCTCCACCACTACCACGACGGGTTTCTTTACCGGCCGCTTCTTTTTCTTCTGCGCACTCAGCGAGAGCGGCAGAAGGAACGCTAATGAGAGTATCGCAAACTGTCTGATGGTCATGTATCTTCTTCTATGAGTTTGTTGTCGGTCTCGAGGGCACTCCAGATGCTGTAGCGCACTTCTGGGTTCAGTTGTTCGAGACGGTCGTAAATCTGCTTGATGTCCGTGCGGTGCGAGTTTGTCTCGTAGGGACAGATTTTCTGCTGCTTCTGATAGCCCAGCAGTTCGGCGTAGGCCTTGATGTCGGCCTCAGGAATGAGGCACAGCGGACGAATGATCGTGAGCGGCATCTTGCGCATCTTCAACAGGGCGGGCATTGTGCCGAAACGGCTCTGGAAGCAGAGGTTCAGCAGGGTGGTATGGATGATGTCGTCCTGATGATGGCCGAGGGCTATCTTATTGCAGCCGAGTTCCTGTGCCAGATTGAACATCTCCTTTCGGCGGTTCCACGAGCATAGAAAGCAGGGCTGCTTTTGGCGTCTTTTGAACTTTGAACTTTGAACTTTGAACTTGATGATTTCATTGTCCGCAGCATTGTTCTCGTCAAAGACCTCGAAGCGGGTTGTCTTCACGTGGAGCTTCACATCCAGAGCATCGCAGAACTGTTGCAGATAACTCGTATCCGTCTCGTAGTGGATGTTCTCCATCCGGACGTGCAGGGCCTCGACACTGAATCGCGGGTGATCTATCTTCGCACGCTTTGCTAAGAGTTCGGTCAGCAGGAGTGAATCCTTGCCGCCAGAGAGCCCCACGAGGATGCGGTCATCATCTTCGATCAGATGATAAGTAGCCATCGCCTTGACGAACCGTTCTTTCAAGCGCTTCTCTAGGCGACGGCTCTCTATCTCTGATGAGGACTTCATAAAGCTTAACGCTCAAACCTCAAATCTCAAATCTCAAATCTCAAGCCTCTTTCAGGTGCTTATCCATATTCAAGGCAGCACGACGGCCATCACCCATAGCGAGGATCACCGTTGCACCACCGCGAACGATGTCACCACCGGCGAAGATCTCAGCGCGCGAGGACTGCATCTCCTCAGAGACGGCAATCGTGTTCTTACGGCCAAGTTCGAGGCCGGGGATTGACTTGGGAACCAGTGGATTAGGCGACACACCGACAGCCACGATGACCTGATCGACATCGAGCGTAACGGTCTTACCCTCAACGGGCACAGGCGAACGACGGCCTGAAGCATCGGGCTCACCCAGTTCCATCACTTGAAGCACAGCCTGCTTCACAGCACCAGTCTCATCGGCGATGTACTCGATAGGATTGTGGAGCGTCAGGAAGTTGATACCTTCCTCCTTGGCGTGCTTCACCTCCTCCAGACGGGCAGGCATCTCAACCTCAGAGCGACGATAGACGAGCGTAACCTCAGCACCCAGACGCTTAGCCGTACGGCAAGAGTCCATAGCGGTATTACCACCACCCACCACGAGCACACTCTTGGCAGGATTCAGCGGCGTATCGGTCGTTGGGTTGGCTGCATCCATCAGGTTCACGCGAGTGAGATACTCGTTGGAAGACATGATGTTGATCGAGTTCTCACCAGGGATATTCATGAAGTTGGGCAGACCAGCGCCAGAGCCTACGAAGATGCCCTTGAAGCCCTGAGCCTCAAGCTGTTCAACGCTGATAGTCTTGCCGACGATCACGTCAGTCTGGAAGTGAACACCCATCTTGGCGAGGTTCTCGATTTCCACATCGACAATCTTATTGGGCAGACGGAACTCGGGAATACCATATTTCAGCACACCGCCAATCTCGTGCAGGGCCTCGAAGACATACACATCGTAACCCTTCTTCACCATATCGCCAGCGAATGACAATCCTGCAGGGCCAGAACCCACAACGGCGATCTTGATGCCGTTGGCTGGTGCAATCTCAGGCAGACTGATATTTCCGCTCTCGCGCTCGAAGTCTGCGGCAAAGCGCTCCAGATAGCCGATAGCCACGGCGGGCTCGTTCATCTTCAGGTGGATACACTTGCTTTCGCACTGCTTCTCCTGCGGACACACACGACCGCAGACGGCAGGCAGAGCAGAAGTGTTCTTCAGCACCTTCGCAGCTGCGAGGAACTGACCACGCTCGATGTTCTTGATAAACGATGGGATATTGATGTTCACAGGACAGCCTTCGACGCAACTGGGCTTAGCACAGTCCAGACAACGCTTGGCCTCTGTCATCGCCATCTCCTTCGTGAGGCCGATATTGACTTCCTCTGTACGTGTGGTGGCACGATAAACGGGATCGAGCTCAGGCATCACGACGCGCTCAATCTGCGTGCGCTCCTTCGGCTTCATCGAAGCACGAAGCTCCTTGCGCCACTCTGCTTCGCGATCGGTCAGGATTTCAATCGTATCGTTGGTGGGATCGCTGTCCATCACCACATCGGAAGCCTTCGAACTGTCAACTTTCAACTGTCCACTTTCAACTGAATCCAGGTGCTCCTCGTAATGAGCCAGCTCTTCCTGCTCCTCACGCTTGAAGGTTCCCATGCGCTTGAACATCTCGTCCCAGTCGACCAATGCACCATCAAACTCAGGCCCATCGATGCAGACAAACTTCGTCTTGCCACCGATTGTCAGTCGGCAGGCACCACACATACCCGTACCATCCACCATAATCGTGTTCAGCGATACTTCGCAGGGGATATTGTGCTTCTGAGCCGTGAGGTTCGAGAACTTCATCATGATGGGAGGGCCAATAGCAAAGACCTTGTCGACGTGCTCCTGCTCGAAGAACTTCTCCATACCAACAGTCACTACGCCCTTCTCGCCGTACGAGCCATCATCGGTCATAATGATCACCTCGTCAGAACTCTCGCGCACCTTATCTTCAAGGATAATCAGATCCTTCGAGCGACCAGCCATCACGGAGAGAACCCTATTGCCAGCGGCCTTCAGCGCCTGGATGATGGGCAGCATGGGAGCCACACCGAGTCCACCACCAGCACAGACGACGGTGCCGTACTTCTCAATTTTCGTGGGATTGCCCAGCGGGCCTACCACGTCAGTCACATAGTCACCCTCATTGAGCGCACAGAGTTTCTTGGATGAGAGACCCACCATCTGGACTACCAGCGTGATGGTGCCTTTCTCGATGTCGGCGGCAGCGATGGTCAGCGGCATACGCTCACCTTTCTTGCCTACGCGCACGATGACGAAGTTGCCAGCCTTGCGGCTCTTGGCAATCAGCGGAGCCTCGATCTCAAAAAGGAATACCTTTTCCGAAAATTGCTCCTTTCTTACAATCTTATTCATATTTGTTTAGTGTTGATTAATCAATCAAGTCGCATCCCATATATGGTACGAGGGCAGCGGGAATCTTGATGCCTTTCTCCGTCTGGTTGTTCTCCAGCAGGGCAGCCACGATGCGAGGCAGGGCGAGGGCAGAGCCGTTCAGCGTGTGGCAGAGCTCAGGCTTCTTGCTGCCCTCAGGACGATAGCGGCACTTCAGACGGTTGGCCTGATAGGTGTCGAAATTGGATACCGACGATACCTCGAGCCAGCGACCCTGAGCCTCTGAGTAGACCTCGAAGTCGTAGCAGATGGCGCTCGTAAACGACTGATCGCCACCACATAACAGAAGAATACGATAGGGCAGTTCGAGTTTCTTCAGCAGACCCTCCACATGCTCCAGCATCTCCTTATGGCTCTCCTTCGAGTGCTCAGGCTTGTCGATGCGCACGATCTCAATCTTCGAGAACTCATGCAGGCGATTCAGGCCACGCACGTCCTTACCATACGAGCCAGCCTCACGACGGAAGCACTCTGTATAGGCGCAGTTCTTGATGGGCAGATCCTTCTCGTCGAGGATCACGTCACGATAGATATTCGTCACAGGCACCTCTGCCGTAGGAATCAGATAGAAATCATCCACCTCGCAGTGATACATCTGCCCCTCCTTGTCGGGCAGCTGACCAGTACCATAACCTGATGCAGCATTCACCACCGTCGGCGGCATAATCTCCGTATAGCCGGCCTTGTTGGCTTCGGCGAGGAAGAAGTTGATGAGGGCTCTCTGCAACTGTGCTCCCTTGCCGATGTAGACGGGGAAGCCAGCGCCCGTGATCTTCACACCAAGATCGAAGTCGATGAGGTTGTACTTCTTGGCGAGTTCCCAGTGGGGCAGGGGATTCTGGATGCCCAGCGAGGGATTCACGTCCCAGTTGCCTACGGTATCGCCTTCCTTGCATTCGCGAAGGTTCGACTTCACCACATGGTTGTCCTCTGCGGCTTTGCCCTCGGGCACTTCGTCGTAGGGGATGTTTGGAATCTGACAGAGCAGCGTGGTCATCTCCTCCTGAGCCTTTGCCATCTGCTCGTCCATCTGCTTCGAGGTCTCCTTGAGTGCAGCCACCTGTGCCTTCACCTGCTCAGCCTCGTCCTTCTTGCCTTCCTTCATCAGACGGCCGATCTGGCCTGAAAGCTGCTTCTGTTCGTTCAGACATTTGTCAAGTTCCTGCTGGGCCTCACGGCGCTTCTTGTCGACGGCCAGCACGTTGTCAATAGCCTCCTTGGCATTGGGAAAATGCTTCTTCTCCAGGCCGCGGATCACGCGCTCGGTCTCGTCGTTGATAAGTTTGAGTGTTAACATCTTAAATACGTATTTATTTGTTCAATTTCTTTTTCTAAGGTGCAAAAGTACAAATAATCGCGCAAATAGCCAAGGAAAAGGGTAAAAAAAACGCAGAAATCCCACTCCGAAGAGTGGGATCCTGTTGTTTGTTTGGAATAAGTGATTTCTTTTTAATTTAGGCCTCAGCGTTGGGGATCACCGAGACAACGCTCTTGTTGTACTTGCCCTTGTGGAACTGGACGGTTCCGTCAACGAGTGCAAACAGAGTGTCATCCTTACCGATGGCCACGTTGTTACCAGGATTGTGCTTCGTGCCACGCTGACGAACGATGATGTTGCCAGCCAAGCACTTCTGACCGCCGAAAATCTTGACGCCGAGTCGCTGAGCTGCGCTCTCACGACCGTTCTTAGAACTACCTACACCTTTTTTATGTGCCATAATTTACGTCCTCCTACGGTTTTAAGCGATTACTGATTTAACTTCAACCTGAGTGAACTGCTCGCGATGACCGTTGCGCTTACGAGAGTCCTTGCGGCGCTTCATCTTGAAGACGATGACCTTGTCACCCTTCACCAGCGGGTTCACTACTTCACACACTACTTTTGCTCCATCAACGGTCGGAGCACCAACCTTCACTGCACCGTCAGCATCTACGAGCAGCACTTTGTCAAATTCAACAGTCTTGCCTTCCTCGGCATCCTTGATGTGGTGAACGAAGAGCTTCTTGCCCTCTTCCACCTTAAACTGCTGACCCTGAATCTCTACAATTGCGTACATGTTTTTTTATTGTATTTTAGGGGTTTTTCCGCGAGGCGGCATACGTTCGTACACACTTCACTCTGCCCCAACGGACTCTAACGGGGTGCAAAGGTACTAATTTTTTAGTTTACAGTTGACAGTTTACAGTTGACAGTTGATTACTTTTAGGAAAGTTTAACAAAAGCGGGTGTAGGGACATAAAAAAAGCGACGACTTTCGCAAGCAATCGCTCCACATCTTCAATAGGTATTAGCATTCTAAGGTAAAAAGATTGTTTTCAGGATAACGAGTGCAAAGGTAAGTCAATTTTTCATAACGACCAAGGATTTTGGCACTTTTTTTTGACGAAATTGCATTGTGTTCCCACACAACCGCAAAAATTATCAAATGTTAACATAAAAAAGTATGCAATCGATTGACTTTTGAGATGAATCAAGAAAACAACAGAGACAGACGGCAGTGCCCCCGAAGTTGACACTGTCATCTGTCATCATTGTCATCGTCGTCATGCCGTTAGTCGTATCCTCAGGCGACGTGTTTGTTCAGATATTTTTCACTCTTGACATACTCATCCTTCATATCATCTACCAGGATCAGACCTCTGCGAGTCCATTGCGCTAGTTGGTCTTTGGGATTTTCTTTCTTGCCTAGCTGGCGACGGAGGGTCTTAAGCTGGTCGCGGGTGAAACGGTCGGGTAGCATGTCGAGCATGTTGGGAGTGCCAGGATTGACTACAGCACGCTCCTTTTCCAACTGCGACTCCATGGCCTGTCCGAAGAGGCGCATCTTGCACCACATGTCGTAGTTGAACGACCAGCGAATGAAATCCTCAATCTCCTTCGACCACCTCATCCCGTTCATCACATACAGGATGCATGACTTTCGGAAGGCGATGACTACGGCTCGGCGTGAGATCTTCTCATAGCTGTCATTGTCCATCAGCGCCGCACGGTCTTTAGCCTCAAGAGCCAGTTCCTTGCAAAGACGTTTGGCCTGAGGGCAGACGATCAGTCCCTGGGCCTCGTCGAGCAGTTGGAGATAGGGTGCCAGCCGGCTGCGAAGATGATCATCGTATTTGCCGAAGACTGGAAAGTCGATCGTCTTGTCTTCTACGATAGTACATAGGTTCAGGCGCGAGAAGGTGCCATTGGCTATGTGCTTGCCGAAGAACGTGACGGCGTTGTCCTGAGTTGAGGACACCACGAAGTTCCAGCGTAGAGGCACGCGTGCCGTCACCGACTGGCTTCCTACGCGCTCCTGCCCGTAGAGGTCAGTATCGAAGGCACGGCGGATGATCTCCGTGACGTGTTCGATGGAGCCGTTGCCAACCTGCTTGAGCATCTCAAGTTCATCCATTCTGGTGAAGAGATACTTGTTTCCGGCTCGCTCGGCATCCTCCAAGAGACGGACGAGTGCGGCGTTGGTCATGTTCGAGTCTACCACCTGGATACAGATGTCGTCAGGACGCTGGGGCTTGTCCTTGTTGGCACCTTTGGAGTTGACGGTGTCATTATACTCCTTCAGCTTCTGACGGTTGTCCTTGCCTTCCTGCTCCAGCTTCTCCAGAATCAGCGAGAGGGGTTTTTTGATGCTCGACTTTCCTCCAGAGAACTCTGCCAGCAGGCAGGTCATCAGGGCTGCTTCCATCTCGGTGTTATCCCAATACTCCAGTTTCACGTCGCCTCCCAGACGTGTTGACAGGGCTGGGAAGATGGCCGTGGCAATGGCAGGACGATACATCTCAGGAGCCTTCGATGTGAGTAGCTTGATGGGTAAGGGCAGACGCTCGGGCATCCTCGGCTCCGTCAGCAGCAGACGGCCTTCGGCAGTGCCACCCTCGGCGTTCAGACGGCGGCGGCAGAGGTCGAGCACCAGCTGCATCTTCTTCGACATGCCTGCTGCCTGTTTGCGCTGGCAGGCACTTCGGATGGTGTCGTTCACACGGTCCTGAGCCTCGCCGTAGTTAGGCAGGATGCTGCGAATCCACTGAGGATCATCATTGCAGACATGGCGCAGATGACAGGCCATCAAGAAGATGAAGTCGTTGCGCGAGCCGTGTTCGGGAGCACCACCAAGTTGATCGGCTAGCTCCTCGACGATGTAAGAGTAGGGGATGCCCTTGTAGTCCTCGGGGTAGTCAACAGGCTGAGATTTCAGCTCAGCTCCAACCGACTCAGATTTGAGCTCGTTGCCCAGTCGAATTTTCGACTCGGCTCCAACCGATGTCAATCCAAATTTCGATTCACGTCCGTCAATCGTCAGTCCACGATCGGTATAGGCCTTGCGGCGCTCTGCCAATTCCTCGTCTGAAAGCCGTGCATACCAGCCGTCGGCCGTGTACAGCTGCGACTCATCGTCAGAGATGTAGATCATGCGCTCGGGAGAGCAGCAGTCACTATCGAAGTCTACACCCAGCGCCTTGGTATAGGCTCGCTGTGCCTCCTCGATGGTCATGCCCAGCGGCAGACGGATGTCCAGATGCAGCTTGCCCGATGCCGAGCGCTCCGCATGCAGCAGCATGCCCTGCCACTCGCCCTCATTAGTATTAATAAGGTACGCGTGTGAGAGAGCCTGCTCCACCTGACTCATATCATCGATGTCCACGCAGGTCTGAAATGTGAACTCCTCAGGGATGATGTTCGCCTGCGCACGACGGCCATCCTTGAAGCTGAAATAGTGTGGGCAGCGGAAGGGCAGCTGGCCCTTCAGCTGACGGCGCTTATCGGCATCGTCAGTGCTGCGGATCTCTTGGATGAGGCTTTTGACCTCGGCACTCCTGGTGGTGTCGAAGTAAGTCTCGATCGTCTCATTGAAAACTTGTGCCTTTGAGGCGCGAAGCTTTTGGTTCATACATAAAACTCTTCCAATTTGCATTTTAATATTCCTTTCTCTTCTGCTTTTGTTATTACTATTGTTGACTATCTCTGTTGCGAGAATTCCGGACTTCTCACATTGCAAAGTTACGAATAATAATAATGTATAGCAAGTCTTTTCCCCTCTAAACAGACGCGTTTAACGGTTTGGAAAGGAAACGGAAAAAGATTGGAAAATGTCGGAAAAGTGTTGGCGTTTTTCGGAACGTCTTCGGAAGGTTGTTGGGATTTTGAGGGGTTAATAGTCTATGACGATCTTGCGCCTCAGTACGGGCTCGAACTCCTTGGCGATCATGTTGCAGATCATGCGGTCCTGGGCTTCCTGCGGATTCAGGTGGCTCAGCTTCGTCCATTGCGTCCAAGGCTCCTTGCGGTCGAGGATGCTGTAGTCACCGTTCTTGCGCACGTTGTCGCGCCCCTTGCCTGGAATCATCGCGCAGATCAGCTGGTCGAATTTGTTGGGCGTCGTGCTTGTCAGGATGATGCCCTCGTCGATCATCACCCGCATCACGTGCGCCCAGTCCCAGTTTTCTGCCTTCGTGGAGATCGTCACGTCGATCTTGCGGATGATGGCTATCAGCTTCGTGGCTATGATCTCTGAACGGAACATCGGCAGGAACTCCCTCGGCATGCAACTCGCGCTGATCATCTGACCGCCCTGTATCTCGAGGATGGCCTTGACGGCAGCCATTTCGTCGCCGCCGTTCTCTGCCCAGAAGCGGATCAGATTCACGAATGCCTGCCGTTTGGCCTGAGTGGGCTGGCTCTTCGCGAATTCCACGATATAGCTGAGGGGGATGCCCAGTACGTTGTTGTCTGCCATCGTGCGCGTACCTTTAATTTATTACCAAATATCCTGGAAGTTGGTCTCGATGCCCTGACTGGCATTCAGACGGTTGAACACGTCGGCCAGATAACCGTCGTCCGTGGTAAACATGATGCTGCCGATGCCCTCGAGCAGGTAGTGGCTGTAGACGGACAGCTGATACGTCAGGTCGCTGTATATCTCATCGGCTGTGCCCATCGACTCGAAGTAGAAGCCGTTGGAGTGGTTGCCCTTCACGATATACTCGCGCTCGCCCTCGAAGCGGCCCTTCTTCAGCGAAACCCACATAGGTGCTTTGTAGTCCCACTTCGTGGTCTTCACTTTCTTGCCCTCCTCATCGAGCTCAGGCTTACCGTTCTCGTCCTTCACTTCCTCCTCGGGCAGCTTGATCTGACAGTCGAGCAGCTGCAAGCGCTTCAGGATATACTCGGCGCCCGACGGCTCCAACTGCTGGAAGTCGTACTCGATGATGCCTGCCAGCCAGTAGAGGTTCGTGCCTGTGATGCCGTTCTTCGGGTTGTAGCCGCAGACCACACGGCAGTCCTCGATTTCCGTCGTCACCAGCGTGCCTGCGGGAAATTCCTCGCCCTGGTCGATAATCGGGTACTCGTGCGACTCCATGATTTCCGCTGAGCCGTCCTTGTCGTCCTCCCACGTGAAGAGCGTAGCGATGTGCCGGCCGATCTTGCCGCCGGCGTAGATTACCTTGTAAGGCTCGTTGAGTTTTAAAAGCTTACTGTTCATGATGTGGTCTTTTGTTTCAGTTTGCAAAGGTAGTGCAAAATTTCGATTAAGTGAAGAGAATGAGGATTTATTTTCATTCTTGGGCGTGAGAAATTTATCCCAATCGAATACACTGTGATTGGCGCGACCGATGACAGTGATGACAGTTGACAGCTGTCATCTCCGCGACCATCACATTGTTCTGTTAACTCTGTTTTAGTCAATCTATATATATAATATATATATTATATATATAGATTGAAATATTTCAAAGCTATTCTCGATTCCAACCGTTCCCCCCGATGACACTGTCATCTGTCATCATTGTCATCGCTTGTCTGCCTTCGCTGCCGCCACGTATCTTTGTCGTTATGTGAAAAACTTTTACATTTTCATTATTATTGATCTCTGTCTGAGTCCCAAGCCTTGTTTCTCCCACTTTCCTGCCATGAAACTCCCATTTTCCTTAGCCTAAACTCCCAGCCGCCTAACTCCCTGATTATCAGCTGCATCGTCTTTGCTTGTTTATTTGTGAAATATCCTTACATTTTCTTACGGCAAAGAAGCAACACAGAAGGGGCAAACCTCTTTGTGCCCTATGCTCTGCGCTTGACATATCTTATGAATTATATTTTTTTAACACAAATAGTTGGTCAATCTTTCTATGAATTGGGAATTATTGTGTATATTTGCAGCAAAAACTAGGCAACAAACCATTAAAATTTCAAAACGTCATGAAAAAAAGTGTTTTATTATTTGGATTGTCGGTGCTTATGTCAAGTGCCACATTCGTTAGTTGCTCGAAAAGTGATGTTTTCGAGCAGAACCAGGCCAATATGGCGGCCGCAGAGAAAGCTGAATATCGCGCGAACTATGAGGCGAAGTATGGTAAGATTGATCCCAATCAGTCTTGGGACTTTACCAATTTCTCAAACTCAAGTAAGACTCGCGCGGGTGGAGTGATTATTAATAATGATATTGATGACCCTGAACTCTTGCAACAATCTTTGCATAACGACAAGGGGCTTGTAAAGTCGAATCTTGACGGTACGAGTGCTATTTCATTTGATCCCAGTGTGCTGGTCAATATTTATCCAGGCTGGTGTTATAATGAGGAGCTTAAAAACTTGTATGTACAAATGACAGTTCAATTTGACGGAGGCGTTGAGATGTTTAACGCCGTTCAGATTAAGAATCAGGCATGGTGGAGTAATAACGGTGCCACCGCTCCTTCCAATAAGGGTGTAGGAGTTAACACCATTGGTTTGACTGGTGTGTCATGGAAAGCAAATATTCTTGACAATAAGAAAGACGTGATCGCTACGGCTGATATAAACACCTATAAGGTGGTGACTGTTAACAACAGAACCTATTGGTGCTTTGACATCCCGTATGGCAACGAACACATTACCTTAATTTACTTGGTGCTCCCCAGACCCATGCCCCTCGGAAAAAGGTATCTCATCGAAGACCTGGGCTCTAAGAAAGACTTTGACTTCAACGATATCGTCGTGGATGTCTTGCAGGATGATGGAGGCAATCAGAAAGCTATCATCCGTGCTATGGGCGGTACGCTCGATTTCACCTTGACGATTGGCAGTACTACGTGGACAAAGGGTGGTGATGGTGCTAATTTAGGCTATAAAGTGGAGACGATGTATAACACTGAGAGTCGTGATTTTACCAAGGTTTTAGCCGAATTCCCTGTGTCAGGCTGGATTCCAAACGACAATAATATCTCTGTGAAAGTGAAGAGTCTGTCTAACGAAGGTGTTATCATTGATATTCCGTTCTCCAGACAAGGAGACGCACCTATGATTATTGCTTTGAATACATATATAGATTGGCAGCCTGAGCGCCAAGCCCTTCCTGACAGTTGGTGGACGCCGATTGCTAATTCAGAAGAGTAGTCATCTTAATACGTCGGTAAGTGTTATAACAAAAGAACCGTTCCTCTGTCAAATAATACGGGGTATCCGAACTGGATACCCCGTTTATATTGGTAATATTTGCGCGATGAATTAGAACTTGTAGCGAACACCAGCCTGAGCGAAGCCCTGGTCGCCGACACCAAGCTCGGCAAAGCCGCGGACCTTGCCGCCGAACTCGGCACCGATAAATGAGAGTTGGAACATGAAGTAGCAACCGTTGTCGTCCTTCTTCACATTATTCCTAAAATCATCGTCTGTGCATTTCAGGAAACCAACACCAGCTGCAACCTTTGAATAAAGACCGAAACTGTTCTTGTTGATCCAGTAGCTCTTGAAAGAAGGCAGCACTGAGAAGAAGTTACGATTGCGCTCGCCGACCTGCGATTCGGTGTTTCTTACCAGAATTTTGCTATCCCATTTAGAATAGGTGAACGAGGCACCGAGAGCCAGACGGGGATTGTTGAAGTGATAGAAGTACTCCAAGGTGATGGGACCCACGATAGAACCGTCATCATACTCTGTGTCAGTGAAGGCCAGGCCCAGTCCCTCGCCAATACCATCGCCAAGCTGGGCGATACTACCCAAACCATAAGACAAGCTCAGTTCGTGATGCAGATCTTCATTCTGAGCGTTCACATTCATGGCAGTCATCATGGCGACTGCGACCATTAAAATAATCTTCTTCATTGTTACTTATTCTAATTATAATGTCGTTTGACGGTGCAAAGGTACGGAAATTTTCAGTATATCACAACTTTTTTGTTGTTTTTTGCTTCAAATGGATGTGGCAATGGCCTCGTTTTGTGACAAATCAATAAAAAGCATGCCATAATTGTCGCATCATGGGGTGGTTTTGGGGAAATAATCGCCGAATTATTTGTTTTGTTTACACAAATTGACTACCTTTGCGGCCGAAAAGATGACTATTAAATTATTTTAGCATGATGATGGTAAGATTTCTAATGATGGTCGCAGTCGCTAATCATGGGGACTGGCTCCTGCGGCACAGCCCAGGTGTCCCCATGACTAATGGGAAATCTTTCACGCATCCAAATATTTTAGATTATTTCTTCTACGGACTCATAGTTTTTAGTTCGTTAAAGGGTTCTACATATTGTTTTTTATCATGCAATTTCATTCTTGCTATCTACTTTGTATTATATCATTTCACTAATGGAAAGTGGATATCTTACTTTCTTCAGAAATAGCAGCACGATGGTCAATAGGAAGAGTAAGAACAGACCCTAATGTCTCTTTCGAACAATCGACGGCCGCAACGGAAGGCTCTCCGCATCGTTGTTTCATGATGAAGACGCTGGGGCCTGTTGTGATACTGCCGACAAACTTACTGGCATGAAGCAACAGGTCAATGGAGACAATAAGCCTGACGATGGCAGATTTCTTCTCCAATGGACTTGACGTGCAGAATGCCTTGTGGGAGTAGCCTTGGTCTTCTGGTTGGCACAGCGAGACAATCCGCACTTGGGGGAACTCACTCCGGACTATTTCCAATTGGCTGTAGTTGTCGGCAAGGGCGAAGATGCACTCGCCGGCCTGAGGACGCAGGGCCTCGATGATCTGCCGACCTGTGATCAGTCTTGCCTCCTTAGCCTTGTCGCCTCCCCGGATCTGAACGCCGGAATAGACTTGCGGCAACGACAGGCGGCGTTTGGCGTCAGCCATCTCCTGTTGCACTTCGGGCTGTGGCTGCCAGATCATCCTTGCCAGCATCGCGTAGGCCTCGTAATAGGAGCTATTGATGCCAAAGGCTGGAATGTGGTAGTACTTATCTGGGGCATGGGCTACATCCTGACTCAGCCTGACATGTTCGCCGTATGCCCTGAAGGCCAGCCAATGACCCGTAAGGGACTTCAGCAGGAACTTCAGTTTCCAGAAGACGAAAGACAGGGATTGCGTCCTGATGGTGTTCCTAATGATACGTCGCCACTGGGGTGGTCGGTGCAGGTTGTACTTGTGATGGAACGGTTCGTGGACTTCTTCACAGAATGGCATGAAGTATTCCGTCCATCCCTTACCTGTTCCGAAGTTCGCATCTTCGGAATAGAGCTGGAAGCGATACCCGTTCGCAAGGCAGTAAAGCATGGCATTGAGCATGTAGTTCAGTTCGACTGAGAAACCGCAGTCGATGCCTACATGATAGATGAGTCGCCTGGGGAAGGAGTTGTTGAGCTCCTTCCAATCTGATAAATTCAGTTGTTTCATATTATTGTTAGAAATCGTTCTTTGTGCGTTCCTTCATTTCATCACTTTCATATCGACGTTGGTCGTGCCGCAGTTTGGCACCCCAGTTGTAGGTGAGCGTCAGCCGGAACTGCCGATAATTGAATTTGTTGTCGAAATCCATCGCCGTAGTGCCGAGATATTCTGTTCCCTTGATACGTGAAGCCAACAAGTTCCGACATGTGAGGCCAAGCGTCATTCGGTCTTTCCAAAAACGGTATTGCAGCCCTGCGTCAACCATATAGCGGGCATTCAGGGCCTTAGTGACATCTTTTTCAGGAGAACTGTATGTGATGTTGAGGTTGGCTGTCCACTTGCGGTCGCGGTCAAAGAAGAAAGAAGTCTGAAGTATGCCTGTATAACTCCATCCCTCAACATCAGGCAGGGTGCGCTGCCCGTTGCCAACAGTCCTGTCCCAATAGACACCCTGCATCAGTATGGCGTTCATCCATTTCAGACGGTCGAAATAGTAGGACGAGTTGATGCCGAGGATATGCTGATCCACCACATTGTCCCATGTGCTAAGAGATGTCTCCATTCCGCTTATAAAGGAGACTTGAGTCATACGGTTTGGTTCGTAGGCATAGTATAAGTCGAAACTCAGCATCCCCTTGTATGTGTATCCCATCATGGCTTTATAAAGATAGGTTGGCTTCAAATCGGGATTACCCCACGAGCTATGATAAATGTCGTTGCAAAGGGTGTCAGGGTTTACGTTGATGATATTGGGTCTGGTAATGCGACTGGTGATACTCCAGTTCAAGGAATGGTCCCGATGCTGATATCCGATACTGAGCGAGGGGAAGAATCTGCCATATTGGGTGTGATGTGTCGCGTCGTCAATTTTAGACAGTCTGTGTCCTTTCGTCCAAGTCTGCTCATAACGTCCGTCGAGATTGAAAGACAGGCTGTTCCCCAGCTTTCCACTATATTCAGCGTATGCGGACAATACTTGTTCATCATAGACGAAGTTGCTCCATTGCTCATAGTCAGGTGCCCAGGAGAAGGTGAGGTCACGCTTACTTCGGGTAAATGTGTATTGGCTGCCGAACTTGAACTTGCCGACTTTGGCATCCACTTTGGCAGAATAGCTTGTGACGTTCTGTGTGATAGTGTTCTGATAGATGAATTCTTCGAGGTAATCATCGGTATAATTGTAAAGCGCTTCTGACATACGGTCATCGCCCATCTTCATGTGATAATAGTCCAGACTATAGTCAATCCTGGAACCCTCGTCGTTCAGCTTCTGTGTAGCATAGACATTCAGGGCGTAGTTGCGTGTGTCTTCATGACGTCGGGTTTCGGATGTGTCGTTGCCCTGGATGTAGCCCTCTTTGGCGTATTTGCCATCTATGTCCAGTTTACGGTTTCCATCACTAATCATGGCGTATGCGCCGATATTAAGATGCTCTGAGGCGTCGTAGTCGATTTGCCACCGGGCTGAATAGTTGTTCTTTCTGATGTGACCATTGTCAATGTTGTCGCGTTGGCCGTTATCAAACATGATGGTGTTTGTCTCCTTATAGCGAGTGTTATCCCATATCCCAGCCACGTTGAGTGAGGTTGAGACCTTTCCTTTGTTGTAGATGATGTTGGCATTCGCCTCATCGCCATGCTCCTCATATTGTGTATGGGCATAGCCAACAGAACCGCCGATATAGTCATTGCCTTTCTTCTTCAGAATCAGATTGATAATGCCGGCATTGCCTGCCACTGAGTATTCAGATCCTGGTGTCTGGATGATCTCTATCTTCTCCACATCGTCAGCCGGATAGGACTTCAGTATCTGTAACATTTCCTTTTGTCCAATGTGCTGCTCCTTATTGTTGATGCAGAAGATGATGCCCGTGGTTCCAAAGAGGCTAATGTCATCATCGTGGAGCATCACGCCTGGTGCATAACGTAGCATGTCTGTAGCATTGATGGCTCCAACGATATAACGGGTATCAAAGATGATCTTTCCCGCCTCACGACGCAGGACGGGCATTAGGCCTTCTACTGTCACGCCTTTTAGCATTTGTGTCTCAGGATGCATCCGTATCGTTCCAAGTTCTGTGTTATTGCATTGCTTGTATATCGTCTTGTAGCCGACGTAGGAGATTCGGGCGAGGATATTTGGTTGATCAATGGGAATAACAAAAACGCCACTCTCGTTAGAGACACCACCACAAAGGAGGGTGCTGTCAGCAGGATTGAGAACAGCAATATTGGCGTATGCAACGGGCTGGCCTTGTTCGTCGATGATGGTACCCGTCAGATGGAGGTCGGTCTTGTGAATGCATTCCACGGTAATCACACTATCAGTCTCGGTGACACGCATGGGATAGAAACCTACGACCTGACGGACAGCATTAGGTAGGGTACTGCGATGAAGCGTAGTGGTGACACGGAAATCCTCAAGTTCGTCGTAAATGAAATTCACCTCGTAGCGGTCTGAAGCAGCATTGAGATCTTTCAGAACTTCTGATAGCGACATATCCTGATATGAACGGCTGATGCGTTGTGCTGACGCCTGACAGATGGTCAGGCAGAGCAGCAAAATGACCAAAACCTGTTTCATCGCCTACTCAACTATCATGGTTTGTTCGTCGAGAACGATGTGGATCTGCTCGAAAAGATTCAGTTTATCCGTCACTTTCTGAATGGAGTCCTGAAGATTCCACGTCAGAAACAGACGCAGGGGCTTGGACTTGTCGGAACGGAAGGAAACGGTGTAGCCGTAGTGTTGGGCAATCTGAGAAAGAATACTATCCAATGTCGCCTTGTCGAAAACAATGGGAGTAACTGTGACCGTTGTATCTGCAGGCAGAGCCTGTTGATGCGAGTTTGATATTCGTGTCTCTTGAGTCGGAGATTTCAGATCCTCTCCAACAGTGTTTCCATAATTACGCACGATATGAATGGCAGCAAAGGCGATGCCCGACACAAACAGTATGCCGATAACGGATGCGGCCGCTCGGCTATGCCGCTTTGCTGTGCAAAGAATCTTCATCCAACCGAAACGCTGCTGTTGGGGATACTCTTCTTCCTGTGCGATGCGCTGCATCAGACGGTCGGCGAAGTCTTCAGACAGCGTCATCTTTTCGGCGGTCTCATTCTTGTGCTGTACGGCCATGTGCAGCCCTTTGTCTTTGGCTTCGCCTTCGTCCGTCACGACTCGGCCATTCAAGCAATCTTGATGGTTCTCATTGCTCCGTCCGTTGTTTGGATCATTCTTCTTCATTGCTTTCAAGAGTTTTGATGGTGATAGCGATTCTTTTCCGTATCCATTGCAGCCGCGAACGGAGATAGCCTTCATCATGTTCCGTGATGCAGGAGATTTCCCGAATCGGGCGGTTGTCAAAGTAGTAGAGGTTAAGCAACATCTGGTCATCGGGCTTCAGCATGTCGATGGATCTTTCCATGAGTGTCACGCGGTCAGTGTCGTCCAACAAGACGTCGGTCTCATCATCCGGGATGGTATCGAGCCAGGACGACTGGTTCTCACCATCGTCACGTTCCATCTCTACAAACTGGACGGACTTGTGATGTTGCCTGTAATGCTTCAGTGCCGTATGGTAGGCTATGCGCATGAGCCATGTCTGAAAACTGGCCTGTCGCGCATCGTAACGGGCAAGACTCTGAAAGGCTTCCAGTAGAGCGTCTTGCGTTGCCTCCTCGGCTTCCTCATGCGAAGGAATCAGGCGGGCCACCATTCTCAGAACCTGCTCGGCATATCGGCCAGCAAGCTGACGGAACAGTTTTGTGTCTCCGTCAAGGATGTGACGTATGAGCAGCGTCTCGTCCTGTATGGCCTGGGGTGTATTGCCTGTCATTGTTTCCATTCGCTTGATGTTCTCTACTTATATATTACCACTTTTCACCAAAATATATAATCCAAAGACGGACTTTTTTTCTTGCAATTATCTTTGTCTATAAAGTTATTCATCGTGCAAAGCTGCGATTAAGCGAGTGCCAATATGCATGTATGATTGGCTGGCATGAGCAGTTTCACAGCATTTACGCTGCAAAGATAGTGATTTCTTCCTATATATAATGTACGTAGGAAGCGAAAAATGTTACAGGTTGTAAGAAAAAAACAAACTTGGATTTGTCTTACTTATCTGATAAGACAATTCACACTACGATGACGAAACCATCGCCCATATCCTCGACGTGAAGCCCGCCTCCCTTCGCACCCTCCGCTCAAGGATCAAAGGAAGGGAGAGGTAAGTGGCGCTATTTTACTCCATGCTTCCTTTGTCCATTAAGAAATCATAGACATCCATAAACATAATACCATCCTCGTTCTGATAACGAGGGCTATGATCACCCACAATTACTATTTTTTGAAATGAATCGTCAATTCTTTTGAGTGACTGCAATTCTTGTTCACGTTTCTCGTCATCAGGAATACTGAAAGCCGATTGGATATATAATCGCTTATATCCTTGATTGCAGACAAAGTCCACCTCAAGGGTTTTTCTTATTTTCTTACCTTCTTCGTCTTTGGTGTTCCAAATTACCTCACCCACATCAACAGCCATCCCACGGGAACGTAACTCGTTATAAATAGCGTTTTCCATTAAGTGTGTTTTCTCCACCTGACGGAAATTCAGAAGGGCGTTCCTAAGTCCCAAATCTTCAAAATAGAACTTGGACGGAGTGTCGATATAGCGTTTGCCTTTAATATCGTAACGCAAGGCACGTTCGATGATAAACGCATCTTGCAAATAATCGATATACACTTTTATGGTATCTTGACTTATTGTACTCTTCTTAACCGTGTGAAACGTATCAGCCAGTTTTCTTGGGTTGGTCAGCCCACCAACAGTTGAAGCTAAAGTTCGTATTAATTCTTCAAGATCGCTATCAAGCTTAATATCATAACGTTCCTTGATATCCTTGAGATAAGTATGTTTGAAAAGACTTTTCAGATAGGCTACACGCTCCTTGTCAGAAGTCATCGTCACTACTTGTGGTAATCCGCCAAAGGTCATATATTTTACCCAAAGTTGTTCGATTGGTTCTTCTTGAAAAGCGCCTCGAAGTTCCTGAAAGGATAAGGGATGTACTCTTACTTCGAATCCACGACCACGAAACTCTGTAATCACATCTTTAGAGAGAAACCGAGCATTTGAACCTGTCACATATACATCTGCATTTTCTACCTGAAGATATGAATTTAAGACGTCTTCAAACTCGCTTACCAGTTGCACTTCGTCAAGCAGTATATAGTGCATCTTGTCGTCTTGCAATCTACTATCAATATATTCAAGCAACTTGTCAGGATCTCTCAATGCCTTATTCCTGCGGTCTTCCAGATTTATTTTGATGATATGCTGTTCATCTACGCCCTCTGCTTCTAACGCATCCGAAAATAGGTTAAAGAGCAGGTACGATTTGCCGCATCTTCTCATACCAGTGACGACCTTAATCATTTTGTTATGCCTCAAAACCATCAGTCTATTAAGCAATAATTCACGCTTTATCTCCATATTGTTCTATATTTTTGCGTCTTTCCGCAATTTTATCGACTGCAAATTTAATTGTTTATCTTGAAATACACAAATATTTCAATAGAAAATATCCATAAACACTAAAAATTGAGGAAGTGAAGAATTACGAATTGAAAAAGGAGCACCCGAACGGATGCTCCTTTTTGTATGGAAGGTAGTCAGCGGCAGAACCGCTGACCACACTTTTTTCTTAGTCTTCCCAGTTCTCCTGCGTCTTGCGGACGTAGGTCTTGTAGCGGATTTGGGCCATCTTCTGGGCCTCGGCGAAGAGTTCCTCGGCCTCGTTGGGATAAGCCTTCTTAACAGACAGGTAACGGACCTCACCGAGCAGGAAGTCGTGGAAGTTCTCCCAGTTGGGCTCCTTAGAGTCGAGTGAGAACGGGTTCTTGCCTTCCTCAGCCAGAGCGGGGTTGTAGCGCCACAGGTGCCAGTAACCGCACTCCACAGCCTTCTTCTCCTCAGCCTGGCTCTTACCCATACCGCCCTTGGCCTTCAGACCGTGGTTGATAC
>JAEETC010000030.1 GCA_016286585.1 Prevotella sp.
AGTGGCCTTCGTGTGGCGAGATCGACATCATGGAATACTACCGTATCGACGGCGAACCTCATATCCTCGCCAACGCAGCCTGGGGCAACGACCAGCGATTTGGTGCCGTATGGAACAGTCGGAAGATACCTTTTACCCATTTCATCGAGAAAAATCCAGACTGGGCCAACCAGTTTCACGTCTGGCGCATGGACTGGGACGAAGAGTATATCTGCATCTATCTGGACGATGAGTTGCTCAACGACATTCCTTTGAGCACCACCATCAACGGCAGCATCGGCCTTGGCGAGAACCCCTTCAGGAAGCCGCAGTACATCCTGCTGAACCTCGCTCTTGGTGGTCAGAACGGTGGTCCTGTCGATGATGCCGCCCTCTCCATGAGATATGAGATTGACTATGTCCGCATTTATCAGTAACAACATCATGAATATCGCCATTTACACCCTTACTTCCGAGCTCCACGACGAGAAGGCCGTGGGCGCAGTAACCCAGGAATTCCTGAGTAGTCTTCAGATAGAGTATACGCTGAAAGGCAGCGACTATGCCGACTATGGAAGCCAAGACCCCTCGGTGATCTATGTCCGTACGGGTGGCACAGAGGGCATCTTCCGCAGGCTGTTGCCCCAGCTCAGACAGCAGTCGCAGTCACCCTTCTATCTGCTGACCTCCGGCAAGAGCAACTCGCTGGCGGCCTCGATGGAGATCCTTTCCTATCTTCAGCAGAACGGGCTGCAGGGCGAGATCATTCATGGCGGTGCCGACTATATCTCCCGTCGCCTGCAGATACTTGCCAAAGTCAGCGAGGCAAAGAGCAAGATGAAGGGTTGTCGCTTGGGCATCATCGGACAGCCCTCCGACTGGCTCATCTCTAGCATCGTCGAGCCTGCAATCGTGAAAGAGCGCCTGGGCATCGAACTGGTGGAGATTGCAATGAACGAACTATTGCAGACCATCGAGGAGACTCCCGAGATGGAAAGTAATGAAACATCTGACATCGAAGCCATCCGCGAGGCTCTGCCTATGGCGAACCGTATCTATGGAGTGCTGAGGGGTATCGTCGACCAATATCGTTTGCAGGGTTTCACCCTCCGCTGCTTCGACCTGCTGACGGCTGTTCATAATACGGGGTGTATGGCCCTTGCCCGCCTGAACAGCGAAGGAATCGTGGCTGGTTGCGAAGGCGATGTGCCTGCCATGCTGTCGATGATGATAGCCCAGTCGCTGTTGGGCATCAGCGGATTCCAGGCGAATCCCGCTTCCATCAATCCAGAGACGGGTGAGATGCTGTTTGCCCATTGCACCATACCATTTAATATGGTGGAGCGTTACGAACTCGATACTCACTTCGAGTCGGGCATTGGCGTGGGCATCCGGGGGTATATGAAGGATGGGCCAGTCACCATCTTCAAGCTGTCGGGCGACCTTTCCCGCCATTTCATCGCAGAAGGCGAGCTGTTGAGGAGTCAGGCCAAGCCCGACCTTTGTCGTACCCAACAGGTGATACAACTCGCTGACAAGCATCAGACCGATTATTTCCTCACCCATCCGATAGGTAACCACCACATCATCCTGCCTGGTCACCATCGCGAATTATTGGAGAATCTCGTATGCAACGGAAGATCACATTATTAATCGTGTTGGCACTCTGGAGTTTGGCTGTCTGTGCGCAGACAGCGCATCAACTCTATGTGAACCCTCAGGAGAAGACCAACGAGGGGAGGGGAGTGTTCACAACAGTGAATGAGGCCCTCCGTCGGGCAGAGGCGTTTGCCGATGACAGTCTTTGGACGATGATCCATATCGCTCCTGGTGTTTTCTGGATAGACGACCCAGACGACCCTACTATCCGCAAGCCCGAGTCTGGCGAGAACATCCCCTACGGCATGAAGGTGCGTCTCAACAGGACGCGCATCATCGGCATGGGAGACAGTCCTGAGGATGTGGTGCTGGCCTGCAACAGGGGACAGACGCAGGGGGCTGATGGTAATTTCACCATGCTCCACATCTCTGGCGACGACATTCAGGTCGAGAACCTGACCTTTGGCAATTACTGTAATGTGGATCTGAACTACCGACTGGATCCCAAACAAAGCCGCCAGCGACGTGCCGATGCCATTGTGCAGGCGCAGCTGGTCATTTGCCGCGGTGATCGCTATGAAGCCCGTAACTGTCGCTTTATCTCACGTTTGAACCTTTGTCCGTTTGCTGGGGCTCGACATGCTTTGTTCGAAGATTGTTACTTCGAGTGTACCGACGATGCATTGTGTGGCACAGGCGTTTATCGTCATTGTCGTTTGACGTTCTTCAGTAGCAAGCCTTTCTATTCCACCTCACCGCAAGGAGCCGTGTTCGAGGATTGTGACATCCATTCTAAGGTGCAGGGTGTGCAGTATCTGACGAAGGTGTCAGACCCCGTGACGATGCGTAATTGCCGCTGGACAAGCGATGACCCCCATCTGACGATAGAATGGACAAGGAAACCGAATCCGAAGAAGCGTTGCCTGATGGAGAATTGTACGCTGAACGGCAAACCCCTCGATGTGCCCATGCCGCCTGATGTGCCGATGCCCGTCACTACGCCCTCGCTACCTATGATGAACCAACCGTCGCTGATGTCAGGACGCTGGACGTTGGATGCCTATAAGCCGAAGGATACCGCAGACTACGACTGGAAAGTGGATACTTCTCGTCCCTCTTGGTGCTTTGGCGAGGGTATGGATGGAGCGGAAGGTTGCTTTGGTATGATTCAGATGGTGCGAGGAGCGCGGATGATGTACACAGGCAAGGCAGACGAGACCTATGGCAACCAGACGCTAACGATCGAGCTCTCGCCCTGCAAATCGGCAGGTCAGGGTTTTGGCAGTGCCACAGGTCAGTATCTGGATCTTTGCATCAAGTTCGACACGCAGACACTCACTGGCTATGGCCTGCGATTTGTTCGAACACCTGCCTACGATAAAGCGGTGGAGGTCGTACTGGTGGAATACAAGGATGGTGAAATTACCTCTATTTGTTCGCCAGAGAAGTGTGTCCTCTTTAAGAAAGGTTGTCGTGTTACGCTGTCAGCAAAGGATAACGTGCTCGTGGCCCAAATAGAGCAGGGTGACCAGCAACAGCAACTCACTGCTGTTATCGCCCATCCCAACAACTTTGGCGGCATCCATATCCAGCACACAGGCTCAACGGGTGCCTCTGCCACTGTCATACAGACAATTAACTGTACCTATTCAATATAATGGAACAGATAGAACGGATTAAACAGATGGAGCAGGATACCAGAATAACGGAACTGTCTTCGTGCTATGACCACTTAGAACGCATGACTGTCGCAGAGTTGCTGCAACACATCAGCGACGAGGATCGTCTGGTGGCTGAGGCTGTCGCTAAAGTCCTTCCGAGGATAGAGTCTCTGGTGGAGGCTATCGAACAGCGGATGAAGCAGGGCGGCAGGCTCTTTTATGTGGGGGCAGGCACCAGCGGACGGTTGGGTGTTCTCGATGCCAGCGAACTGCCGCCAACCTTTGGCGTGTCTGAAGACTGGGTCATAGGTGTCATCGCAGGTGGTGACAGGGCTTTGCGTCACGCCGTGGAGAGGGCAGAAGACTCTGCCGAACAGGGGTGGAAAGACTTACAGGCTTATCATCCCTCGGCCAATGATACGGTGATCGGTATTGCCGCCTCTGGTACGACGCCCTATGTGGTTGGCGCTGTCCGTGAGGCTAAGAAAAACGGGCTGCTGACGGGCTGCATCACCAACAACCCCCAGACCCCTCTTGCCGAAGCCGTCGACTATCCCATTGAGGTCATCGTTGGTCCTGAGTTCGTGACGGGCTCCACCCGCATGAAGAGCGGTACGGCCCAGAAGATGGTGCTTAACATGATTTCCACCTCGCTGATGATCCGCATGGGTCGTGTCAAGGGCAACCGCATGGTGAAGATGCAGCTGACGAACGCCAAGCTTGTCGATCGCGGCACGCGGATGCTCCAGGAGATGTTAGGGCTCAGCTATGACGAAGCCCGCCAGCGTCTGCTGAAGTCTGGTGGGGTGGATAAAGCCATCAAAGGGTGAAGAACGTGCAGATAACATGAACGAAGCAACGCGTCAGTATATCCAACAGCATCTGGATGATGACATCCGCCAGCTGGCACTTCGGGGGACGAAAGACCCCGAGGTGGACTTGGCGTTTGCCCTTCAGCAGATTGACGGACACAAGAGGGCTAAGGAAAAGTTGCCATCATGGGCAGCCATAGAGGAAATCGTCTGGCCTACTCATTTGTCAATGGAACAATGTTCGAGCGAGCGGACAGCCCGTTATAAGGCCGAAGTGGCTGGTAGCGGGGAGTTGTTCGTCGATCTGACGGCAGGCTTTGGGGTCGACGCAGCTTTCATCGCTGAAGGGTTCCAACGAGCTGTCTGTGTAGAGCTCCAACCAGAATTATGTGCCATTTCATCGGCTAATTTCCGGCTTTTGGGGCTTCATCAGATCAAGGTGGTGAATGGCAACGGCGTGGACTATCTGCACACGATGCCTCCCACCGATTTGGTCTTCATCGATCCTGCCCGTCGCGATGAGCATGGGGGACGAACCTATGGCATCGCCGACTGCACACCGAATGTGCTTGAGATCATCGACGAGTTGCTGACGAAAGCCCAGCGCGTGATGATCAAACTCTCGCCGATGCTCGACTGGAGCAAGGCTGTGGAGGATATAAGAAAGGAGCATGTTGAGGTTGTCCATATCGTGTCTGTCGACAACGAATGCAAGGAGCTGCTGTTAGAAGTGAAAAAGTGGAAAGGTGAAAAGGTGAAAGAACTGAAGGTGGTTTGTGTCAACCTGTTGTCTGATGGTAGCGAGGAGCGCTTTGAGTTCGACGCCTCTTCTTCTCGCCCTTCTTCTCACCCTTTCACCTCTTCACCTCTTCACCCTTTCACCTTTCCACCTTTCCACTTTTTATATGAGCCCAATGCCTCCCTGATGAAAGCTGGCTGTTTCGGACTCATTGCCGACAGGTATCAGATGGCCCAGCCCGATGTGAACAGTCATCTCTTTGTTTCAGACAAGGAAGTAGCCAACTTCCCTGGCAGGTGTTTCATTGTGGACAAGGTGACCACGATGAACAAGCGCGACCTGAAGGAGGCGCTGGCGGGCATTACGAAGGCCAATATTGCTGTGCGTAACTTCCCCATGTCCGTGCCAGAATTGCGCCGTCGGTTGAAGCTTCAGGAGGGTGGCGATGTCTATATCTTTGCCACAACAGCGGCAAATCAAGGTCATCTCCTGCTTCTTTGCCGAAAAAAATCTTAATAATTTTGTTTTTTGCCCCTTTTTCCGTATCTTTGCAACCAATTATAAATTAATGGAGAAAGATATGTCATCAGTAGAAATCAGGAAAGTGACAGACTGGAAAGGGCTAGACGCTTTCATCGATTTACATTATGATTTGTATAAGGGCAGTCCTTATGACGCCCCTAACTTGTACAGCGACGAGCTGAACACCTTGAGCAAGGACAAGAATGCAGCCTTCGAGTTTTGCGAGGCCGAGTATTTTCTGGCTTATAAGGACGGCCGTCTGGTGGGTCGTGTGGCGGCAATCGTGAACCATCGCTATAACGAGCAGTGGAAGCGGCCTACCGTACGTTTCGGATGGCTCGACCTTATCGATGACATAGAAGTGTTGCGCGCCCTGCTGGGGGCTGTAGAGGACTATGGCCGTCAGAAAGGCATGACGGAGATTATCGGGCCTCTTGGCTTTACCGATATGGACCCCGAGGGCATGCTTATTCACGGCTTCGACCAGTTGGGTACCATGGCCACCATTTATAACTATGAGTATTATCCGAAGCTCATGGAACAGATGGAGGGCTACGAGAAAGACAACGACTATGTGGAGTACAAGGTGTTTGTGCCCAAGGAAGGTATGCCTGAGAAACTGGTGAAACTGTCGCAGATGATCGAGAAGCGCTATAACCTGCATTGTCCACAGATTAAGCGTAGCGAGGTGTTCGGCCCCAACGGCTATGGCCAGAAAGTGCTGGAGGTGGTCAATAAGACCTTCGCCAACCTCTATGGCTATTCGCAGATGACACAGCGTCAGATCGACTCCTATGTGCGTGAGTATTTCAAGTTCTTCTCAATGGATATGCTCTGTGTGATTGAGGACTGGAATACGCCAAATCATGATGTCGTCGGTGTGGGCATCACCATCCCTTCGCTGACCAAGGCTCTCCAGAAGTGCCGCAGGGGCAGACTGTTGCCCTTTGGCTGGTGGCACGTCATCAAGGCTCTGAAGTTCCACAAGACCGACATCGTCGACATGCTGCTGATAGGTGTGTTGCCCGAATACCGCACCAAAGGCGCTAATGCGTTGTTCTTCTATAACCTGATACCCGTCTATCAGAAATACGGCTTCAAATGGGGCGAGAGTCATGTTCACATGGAGACCAACACCGCAGTACAGGCGCAATGGCAGATGTTTGAGAACGAACAACATAAACGTAGAAGATGTTATAAGAAACAACTATGATAGAAGACAACAACCTCATTGATAAGGCGAACGAGCCGGTACATTATGATGACGAGAATATCCGCCATCTGAGTGACATGGAGCATGTACGTACCCGTCCTGGTATGTATATCGGTCGCTTGGGCGATGGCTCCCTGCCTGAAGATGGTATCTATGTGCTGTTGAAGGAAGTCATCGACAACTCCATCGATGAGTTCAAGATGAAGGCCGGTGACCGTATTGAGGTGACGATTGATGAGAACCTGCGGGTGTCGGTGCGCGACTATGGCCGTGGCATCCCCCAGGGAAAGATGATCGAGGCGGTTTCGGTGCTGAACACTGGTGGTAAGTACGACTCCAAAGCCTTTAAGAAGTCTGTTGGTCTGAATGGTGTCGGCGTGAAGGCCGTCAATGCGTTGAGCAGCCACTTTGAGGTGCGTAGCTACCGTGACGGTAAGGTGCGTATGGCCGTCTTCGAACGTGGTGAAATGATCAGCGACAAGACGGAGGACTCTCAGGATGAGAATGGTACCTATATTCATTTCGAACCCGACGATACGCTGTTTCTGAATTACTCCTTTCACGATGAAATCGTGGAAAACATGCTTCGCAACTATACCTATCTGAACACTGGACTGGCCATCATGTACAACGGTCGTCGCATTCTCTCCCGACATGGACTGGAGGATCTGCTCAGCGACCGTATGACCAATGATGGGCTCTATCCCATTATCCATTTGAAGGGTGAGGACATTGAGATTGCCTTCACACACTCGAACCAGTATGGTGAGGAGTATTATTCCTTCGTCAATGGTCAGCATACCACTCAGGGAGGTACCCATCAGAGTGCCTTTAAAGAGCATATCGCCCGTACCATCAAGGAGTTCTTCAACAAATACGAGTATACTGACATCCGCACAGGTATTGTGGCTGCTATTGCCATCAACGTGGAGGAACCGATGTTCGAGAGTCAGACGAAGATCAAGTTGGGCTCGCTGACTATGGCTCCCGACGGGGTCAGTATTAATAAATATGTGGGCGACTTTATCAAGCAGGAGGTGGACAACTACCTGCATATCCATGCTGACGTGGCGGAGATCCTGGAAAATAAGATCAAGGAGAGTGAACGGGAGCGTAAGGCGATGGCCGGTGTGACCAAGCTGGCCCGTGAGCGCGCCAAGAAAGCCAACCTCCACAACCGTAAGCTCCGTGATTGCCGCATCCACTACAGCGACGCTAAGAACGACAGGAAAGAAGAGTCGTGTATCTTCATTACCGAGGGTGATTCTGCCAGCGGAAGTATCACCAAGAGCCGTGATGTGAACACCCAGGCCGTGTTCTCGCTTCGAGGCAAACCGCTGAACTCTTTCGGACTGACCAAAAAGGTGGTCTACGAGAACGAGGAGTTCAATCTCCTGCAGGCAGCCCTCGATATCGAGGAAGGACTCGACACCCTCCGATATAACAAGGTCATTGTGGCCACGGATGCTGATGTCGACGGTATGCACATCCGACTTTTGATCATCACTTTCTTCCTGCAGTTCTTCCCTGAACTAATCAAGAAGGGGCATGTCTATGTGCTTCAGACCCCATTGTTCCGTGTTCGTAATCGTCGTACGAAGATCAAGAACAAGAAGGTGATTGCTGAGGCTGATGCAAAATCAGACAAGAAAGGTGATTTCATCACACGCTACTGTTATAGTGACGAGGAGCGGTTGGCTGCCATCACCGAACTGGGACCTGACCCGGAGATTACCCGTTTTAAGGGTCTTGGTGAGATCTCACCCGACGAATTTGCCGGATTCATCGGTCCCGATATCCGTCTGGAGCAGGTGACGCTCCATAAGAACGATCAGGTGCAGAAACTCCTGGAGTACTATATGGGTAAGAATACGATGGAGCGCCAGAACTTTATTATCGATAACCTGGTGGTCGAGGAAGACCGCCCGGAAGAGAGTTATGATTAGTTTATAGTTTACAGTTTACGGTTTACAGATGATTACAAAAAGACTGACGGTTGGGGTTTTCTCCTTTTTCTTATCTCTTTCCTCTTTTCTCATTTATTCCTCTACAGCCTATGCCCAACGTATGGGTGGTCCGCTACATAAGTTGCAATATGCAGAAATGGCTGTTACCAACCTTTATGTCGACAGTGTCAATGAAAATAAACTGGTGGAGGATGCCATCCGTGGGATGCTCAGCAAGCTCGACCCCCATTCATCGTACTCCACCCCCAAGGAGGTGAAGGAGTTGAGAGAACCTCTCGACGGGAACTTCGAAGGCATCGGTGTGCAGTTCAATATGATGGAGGACACGCTCATCGTCATTCAGCCGGTCACCAACGGACCGTCTGAGCGGGTAGGTATTATTGCCGGCGACCGCATCATCTCTGTCAACGACACGGCTATTGCCGGCGTCAAAATGTCGAAGGAGGAAATCATGAAGCGGCTTCGGGGACCGAAAGGAACAAAGGTGAAGGTGGGCGTGGTGCGTTCTGGCATCCGCGATATTCTCTCATTTACCGTCCGTCGCGACAAGATCCCCGTCCATTCCATCGATGCTGTGTATATGATTCGTCCTGAAATCGGCTTTATCCGCATCGGTAATTTTAGCGCCACCACCCATCAGGAGTTTCTGGAGGGTCTGGAGAAACTGAAGGGGGAGGGGATGAAGCATCTGATCCTCGACCTGCAGGAGAATGGCGGTGGCTATCTGAAGGCTGCCGTGGATATTGCGAATGAGTTCCTTCAGAAAGACGACCTGATCGTCTATACGGAAGGACGCCGGGCGCCCCGTACAGACTATACGGCGAATGGTAACGGTATCTTCATGGACGGCAAGGTGGTAGTACTGGTTGACGGCTATACAGCCTCGGCCGCAGAGATTGTCACGGGAGCCATCCAGGATCAGGACCGTGGCGTCGTTGTCGGTCGTCGCTCGTTCGGTAAAGGCTTGGTACAGCGTCCCATTGATCTGCCTGACGGTTCAATGGTGCGCCTGACCATAGCCCATTACTACACCCCCTCAGGCCGCTGCATCCAGAAGCCTTATAAGAATGGTGATGCCAAGGATTATGCGATGGATATGCTGAATCGCCTGAAGAGTGGGGAGCTGACCAATGCCGATAGTGTCCATTTTGCCGACTCCCTAAAGTTCGAGACACTCCGTGAGCACCGTACGGTCTATGGTGGCGGAGGTATCATGCCCGACTATTTCGTGCCGCTCGATACCACCATTTATACCCGATTCCATCGGGAGTTGGCAGCCAAGAGCATCATCATCCAGCAGAATCTCCGTTTTGTAGATAATCACCGCAAGGAATTGAAGGAAAAATGGACTTCGTTTGAGGATTTTAAGCAGGGTTTTGAGGTGCCTCAGAGTCTGGTAGACACCATTATCGCTGATGGGGAGAAGCAGCAGATCAAACCTCGTGATGAAGGTGAGATGGAAAAGACCCTTCCTTATCTTCGTCTGCAACTGAAAGCGCTCATAGCCCGCGACCTGTGGGATATGAGCGAGTATTATTCCATCTTCAATGAGTCGAGCGCCATCGTCAAGAAGGCGTTGGAGGTCATCGGGCAGTAGACCTATTTCATGTTTCTCATGGCGAGCGCCTTGTCTTCGGCAGCCTCCATGATGGCTCGTTCTCCCGGACCTTTGTCGTTGATGCCGCACAGGTGAAGGATGCCGTGGATGATGACACGGTGCAGTTCCTCGTCATAGGGACGACCGAACTTGTCCGCGTTGGTAAAGATGGTGTCAAGGGAGATATACAGGTCACCGCTGATGGTCTTCTTCTCGGAATAGTCGAAGGTGATGATGTCTGTATAATAGTCGTGTCCAAGGTACTGGTTGTTGATCTCCAGTATTTTATCATCGTTGACGAACAAATATCCGATCTCGCCAATTCTTTTTCCATATGACTCTGCCACCTGGCGAATCCAGTTGGATGTCTCACGTTTCTTGATATTGGGGAACTTAACGCCCTCAGCCTCGTATGTAATCATCTATAAACTATAAACTGTAAATTATAACCTCTTCTTCGGAAGATAAGGACTCACGTCGACACCAAAATGCGATAGTTCGCGCAGGGCACTTGATGAGATGCTGGCCAGTTCAGGCTCTGTATAGAGCAGGATGGTCTCGATGCCGCCTAGCCGACGGTTGAAGTCTGCCTGCCATTGCTCATATTCGAAGTCACTGCTGTTCCTGACGCCTTTCACGATGAACTGGGCTTTTTCGGCTTTAGCAAAGTCCATGGCCAATCCATGATAGGACTTCACTTCAATGCGTTCCTCATCGGCATACAGGTCGCGGATAACCTGCATCCGCTCTTCTGCCGACGGCATATCCGGCTTATGCACATTGTCGCCGACCACACCGATGACCAGCCGGTCGAACAGCGGTAGTGCCCGTTTCACGATCGAGTCGTGCCCAATGGTGAATGGGTTAAAGCTCCCGACGAATACTCCTGTCCTTTCCATTTTCACTCTTTCACCTTTAATCAAACAGATTCGGCTCCATGATGTTCCCACCGTACGGATTGCGTCCGAAATGGTGATATGCCAGTTCCGTGACCATACGACCACGGGGTGTGCGCTTGATGAAGCCTTCCATGATGAGGAAGGGCTCGTAGACCTCCTCAATGGTGCCTGCATCCTCGCCGATGGCAGTGGCGATGGTCGTGATGCCCACAGGTCCGCCTTTGAACTTGTCGATGATGGTCAACAGAATCTTATTGTCGATTTCATCGAGACCGTATTGGTCGATGTTCAGGGCTGTGAGCGCAATCTTCGTGATCTTCGTATCGATCTTACCGTTACCCTTGACCTGGGCGAAGTCACGCACTCGTCGCAGCAGGGCGTTGGCGATACGTGGCGTTCCTCGGCTGCGGCCTGCAATCTCAAGGGCTGCGTCTTCAGTGATAGGTACGCCAAGGATGCTTGCTGAGCGTTCTACGATGCGCTGCAGCGTCTCGGGCTCGTAGTATTCCAAGTGCATGTTGATGCCGAAGCGCGCCCTTAACGGTGCTGTCAGCAAGCCGCTGCGGGTGGTGGCACCAACGAGGGTGAACGGATTCAAGTCTATCTGTATCGAACGGGCCGAAGGGCCTTTGTCGATCATGATGTCGATGCGGTAATCCTCCATCGCCGAGTATAGATATTCCTCCACGACAGGTGATAGACGGTGAATCTCGTCGATGAACAGCACGTCGTTCTTTTCCAATGAGGTCAGGATGCCTGCCAGATCACCGGGTTTGTCGAGAACGGGTCCGGAGGTGATCTTGAACCCCACGCCGAGCTCGTTGGCGATGATGTTCGAGAGCGTCGTCTTTCCCAGTCCAGGGGGACCATGTAGTAACGTATGGTCGAGGGGCTCGCCACGGTATTTGGCGGCCTCTACGAACACCTGCAGGTTCTCCACGATCTTCTGCTGTCCGCTGAAGTCGCAGAAAGCCAGCGGCCGTAGGGCGTTCTCGAAGTCCTTCTCACCTTGAGAGAACCGCTCTTCGCGTATGTCAAAATCCTCGTCCATCATAATCTGCGTGCAAAATTACGAAATAAAATGCAAAACTTTGCTACAAAAGACATAAAAATCTGCATCGTCATTTTTATTTCACAAATATTTTGTAATTTTGCGCGCTGGAACTAAAAGATAAGAATGATATGAAGACAAAACAATTCGTTTCAATCCTGTTTGGCTGTCTGACAGCCTTGTGTGTCACTTCCTGTCTTGGGGATGACACCAGCGATAGCAACTCCCAGACACTGACAAAGGCTCAGATTGCCCAGTGCTTTAATACGGTTGCCGGCAAATATACAGGTAAACTGCTTTATGAAGCTAAGTCCCTTGACGGTTATACGACGAAAGTCGACACACTGGATGCGTCATGGTATATACCCACCGACAGCACGCTCATCATCACCGATTTCCCGGCAAAGGCGGTGGCCGAGTATGTGTCGTATCAGCCCCTGAAAGCGGCTTTGGCCGAAGCCCCCAATAAGACGCTCAATTGTATGACGTGGTATCTTGAAACCTCACCCATCGAGTTCTTGGTCAATCCCTACACCATCGAGTATGACCTCGAATTTGACGGTAAGCAGCACAAAGTCCATGTGGTCTTCTATGCCAACAACACTTATTCGTTCGGCGTCTACGATTCCGAAGCGAAAAATATGGTGATGAAGATCATCCCCGCTATTATTTATGTTGATGAGAAGCAGACGAGCTACCTGTCTTCGTCGCAATTGATCTTCTTCTCAAGTTCACATCAGGCTATCTGACGCCTCCGCCAAAGCCGCCGCCGGAGAATCCTCCGCCACCGCCCCATGAGGAATGACCACCTCTACCTGAGCGGCGTGACTCTGCGGTAGCCTCACGTTCGGCTTTACTCATAGCGGCACGGGTGGTGCTGCTGTGCATCGTCGAATAGATAGTGTGCATCGTCGTGTCATCGGCCATCTGTTGGGCTACTTGGTCCATATTGAAGTACTCGGGATTGATCTTCTTCATGTCTTTGGTCACCTGGTCGGCAATGCCAAAGAGAGTGGCATAGATTATATAGTCTTTCCAAAGCGATACTTCCTGCACGTGGCGCTCGTCGATGAGCGAGAACTCCTTGAGGTATTTCTTCAGGCCGAACACTTGTCGCACCTCGTCGAGACGGTCCTTATAGTTGCTGAGGCTGGTCTTCGTGTGGAGGGTGTTGATAAACGAGTCCGTGATGCTCTGGTTGTAGTTGCTCCTCATAAACGACTTCAGTTCCTTTGGCTCGAGGATGGTGTCCGAACCAGCTGCCTTCTGGAATATCTGATGCACCTTCCGTAGGAGGATGGGCTGTTTGTCGGCGTCTTTCAACTCGTGGATGGCGAAATTCTGCACGTTCTTCCCTTTCTCGTTCAGGTGCTGCTCGATGGTAATACCCCTGAGGTTGATGAGTTTCAGGATGCAGGCCGAGAGCAGGTTGTTGTAGTCGGTGTTGAAGTATTTGTAGGCGTTTAGCATGTCGTTTGTCTGCTGTAGATTACCGCCCATGGGGATATCACGGTACCACAGGAGATCCTTATTGACTCTCTTGCGTGCGCGCCATACATATATAATATACCAGAGAAAAGCAATGATGGGGACGATGAGGAGACCAACGGCAAGGGCAATAAGGATGATGGTATCCTTCATGGTCCACTCTTCATCATTGGTATAGTCACTACCGTCGAAGGCCTGGTCCTTCAGGTTGTCGAAACTGCCGCTCCTGACGTCAGTCGGCTCGAACATGCCTTTGTTGAAACGACACATCACGACCATCGCACTACGGCTTTCGAAAGGCTCACTACTCTCGGCGACAATGCGATAGTCGTAGAATCCTACCTCTCCTTGGTAACGGAACCCCCATACTCCTGTATTCTCGGTGGTGAAGTGCAGGGTGTCCTCGGGTTCGATGGTTAGTCTGACGTGGTCGGGCAGGGGAGAGACGCCCTGAGCCACAAACATATAGTTGAAGCCGTCTGCATCGTCGTAGCCCTTTACCAGATTGGTGACGGTATAGCTCGTTGTATAGACACGGTCGCCACGCTCGCCGAGGCCCCAGCAGAGCTCGTAGCCGTTGTGCTTGGTGACGATGCCACACTTGCCCTCTTTCCAGCTACGGCTGCGGTCGATGTCCCAGCGACCGATATTGGAGAAGTCCAGGCCTGTCTCGTCACTGACGGTCAGGTCGTGTACCTCACTGCCGTTCAGGTTGCCGACGACGATATAGCATTCCGTACCCTCCGAGTCGATCGTCATCTGACGTGTCTCAGTGATCCGCGCATCGCCGTTCTTCAATAGAACGACACGAATATTGAGATCTTTAAGGTAGGGACGTGCTTCTGCCGTAAAAAGCGCCAACAACATCCCTGCTGTCAGAAGTAATCTCACTCCTCGCTCCACACTTCTCATTCCTCGAAAAAGATTACTTCTTAAATGCTTCATCAAGATTCGGATAGCTCTTTTTCTGTTCATCATCTACCTTCAGGTAATCTTTTTGGTCAAAGTGGAGCATAGAGGCGACAATTGACGACGGCCACTGGCGCACCATGCGGTTCATCTTCGTGGCGGTGTCGTTGTAGACCATGCGTGACATCCGCACATTCTCCTCATACTGCTTCATTCCGTCCTGGGCTTCCTTATAGAGGTCGCTGGCCTTCAGTTCCGGATAGCGCTCGAACACGACGTTCAGACGGCTCATTAATTGACCGAGCAGATTGGCCTGTTCATTGATGGCAGCGGGGGTGTTAGGCGTTACACCGCTGTTGCCGCCGCGGGCTTGTACGGTCTGGATGATGGTCTCTGACTCATGCTTGGCATACTGGGCAGCCGTCTTGGCTAGGGCGATGACGGCATCGAAACGGGAGTTCAACTGAACCTCAATCTGGCTCAGGGCGTTCTTGCACAACTCATCCAGGTTCACTAACGAACGCTGTGTGGAGATGAAATAACCAATGACGATAACCGCCAAAACAATAATGATAATCAGTGTTGTACCCATAATTTAAATGTATTAAGTTTCTTTGGCCACAAAGGTACGAATCTTTTTCAGAAACGAGGTCGAAATTAGGAAATATTATACTTTTATAATTTTTTTAGATTTGAAAGATAGATGGTATTATGGAAAATTTGTATCTTTGCAGCCGATTACGGTTTTCCAAAATGGACAACTTTTTAAAATTGAAAGGAGCAAAAGTTTCCCAAAACGGATAACTTCCGTATGGCCACACGCGCATAAACATTAACAAACAATACAATGGAGATTAAAAACTTTACGATTACAAAACGTGATGGGTCGCAGGCCCAATTCTCTTTGGACAAGATCATGAACGCCATCGTTAAGGCGTTCGACAGTGTTGAAGAACCCGCTGACTTGGGAACGATCTCCAAGATCATCAGCCATCTGGACATCCACGACGATATCACCGTCGAGAACATCCAGAATCAGGTGGAGGAAGCCCTGATGCGCGAGGGTTTCTACAATGTGGCCAAGTCATTCATCCTCTATCGTCAGACGCACTCAGAAGATCGTGACACACTGGAGAAGATGATGTTCCTCTCTGAGTACACCGACTCTGTGAATGCTGCTACAGGCTCGAAGTACGACGCCAATGCCAATGTGGAGCACAAGAATATTGCCACGCTGATTGGCGAATTGCCTAAGTCGAACTTCATCCGTTTGAACCGTCGTCTGCTCACCGACCGTATCAAAAAGATGTACGGCAAGGAACTGGCCGATGAATACATCGACAAACTGACCCACCATTTTATATATAAGAATGACGAGACCTCGTTGGCTAACTACTGTGCCTCCATCACAATGTATCCCTGGCTGATCGGCGGAACCACCAGCATTGGCGGCAATTCCACGGCTCCCACCAACCTCAAGTCGTTCTGTGGCGGATTCGTGAACATGGTATTCATGGTCTCGTCGATGCTCAGCGGAGCCTGCGCCACACCTGAGTTCCTGATGTACATGAACTACTTTATCGGAAAGGAGTACGGTCTGGACTATTGGAAACGTGCCGATGAGCAGGCTGACCTCAGTTTGAAGAAGCGCACCATCGACAAGGTGATCACCGACTACTTCGAGCAGATCGTCTATACACTGAATCAGCCGACGGGCGCCCGTAACTATCAGGCCGTGTTCTGGAACATCGCCTACTACGACAAGTACTACTTCGAATCAATCTTCGGCGACTTCTACTTCCCCGACGGCTCAAAGCCCGACTGGGACGGTCTCTCATGGCTGCAGAAGCGCTTCATGAAATGGTTCAATGCTGAGCGCACGAAGACACTGCTTACCTTCCCCGTGGAGACGATGGCCCTGCTCACCGACGAGAACGGCGACTGCAAGGATCCCGAATGGGGCGACTTTACGGCAGAGATGTACAGCGAGGGCCACTCTTTCTTCACTTATATGAGCAACAATGCCGACTCGCTATCGAGCTGCTGTCGTCTACGCAACGAAATCACCGACAACGGCTTCAGCTACACCCTCGGAGCCGGTGGTGTCAGCACAGGCTCAAAGAGCGTACTCACAATCAACCTGAACCGCTGCATCCAGTTCGCCGTGAACCACGAGCTGAACTATCTCGACTACCTCGGCTCTATCATCGACCTCTGCCATAAGGTGCAGCTGGCCTACAACGAAAACCTCAAGGAACTGCAGTCGCACGGCATGCTGCCCCTCTTTGATGCCGGCTATATCAACATCGGCCGCCAGTATCTGACCATCGGCATCAACGGACTTGTGGAAGCCGCCGAGTTCATGGGACTGAAGATCACACCCAACGACGACTATCTGCACTTCGTACAGGGCATCCTCGGACTTATCGAACAGTATAACAAGAAGTATCGCTCAAAGGACGTGATGTTCAACTGCGAGATGATTCCTGCGGAAAACGTAGGCGTGAAGCACGCCAAATGGGATCGTGAGGACGGTTATTTTGTGCCTCGCGATTGCTACAACAGCTACTTCTATGTCGTTGAAGACAACTCGCTGACCATCCTCGACAAGTTCAAGCTTCACGGTGCGCCCTACATTGAGCACCTCACCGGCGGCTCTGCCCTCCACATGAACCTCGAGGAGCATCTCTCCAAGCAGCAGTATGCCCATCTGCTGAAGGTGGCAGCACAGGAAGGCTGCAACTACTTCACCTTCAACATCCCCAATACCGTCTGCAACGACTGCGGCCATATCGACAAGCGTTATCTGAAGGAGTGCCCCCACTGCCATTCGAAGAACATTGACTACATGACCCGCATCATCGGCTACCTGAAGCGTGTCTCAAACTTCTCGCAGGCCCGCCAAGAAGAAGCCTCGCGCCGTTATTACGCCATGGCTGACAAGTGATGCTGAAGTACGTCAACTCTGATATCGTATTTCAGGAGATACCCGACGAAGTGACACTGGCAATTAACATTTCTAATTGTCCGTGTCACTGTCCTGGGTGTCATAGCCATTATCTTTGGGAGGATATTGGCCTGCCGCTCAACACCGATGCCGTCGACGATTTTATCGCGAAATTCGGCAACGATATCACCTGTATTTCCTTCATGGGCGGCGACAACGATCCGAAGGGTGTGAACCAGCTGGCGCAGTACGTCCATGAAGAGCACCCCCAGTTCAAGGTGGCTTGGTACAGCGGCAAGACCGTCATCTCACCCCTTGTCAACAAAAACGATTTCGACTATATCAAGATAGGCCCCTTCATCAAACACTTAGGTCCGTTGAAGAAGCCTACCACCAACCAACGTCTCTATCGTCAGAACGACCAGGGTGAGTTTGATGACATCACATTTCGCTTCTGGCATCAGCCATCGAAATAAAAACACATATCTCGTCGAAAGACGTACCCCATCTCGTCGAAAGTGATTTTGAACAGGATGGGGTTTTTCATACCTTTGCACCAGAAAACTTTTCTAAAGGTGAAAAAGTGAAATAAATAAAAATATAAAAGGTATGAAACAGATTAGATTTTTCTTGAGTGTGATGATGCTGACGATGTCGGCTGTAGTAATGGCCCAGACTACCGTAAAGGGCGTGTTGAAGGACGAAGTGCTGGACGAGAGCGAGCCGTTCGCCACCGTCCGCGTGTTTAAAGCTGGCAAGACAGACAAGCCCGTGGCCATGTTCCTCACCAAGGAAGACGGACAGTTCTCCGAGAAGATCAACGGCAAGGGCAAGTTCGACATCGTGTTCAGCAGCGTGGGTAAGGAGGATTTCCGCCAGACCATCGAATTGAACAACGAGGGCGTGCTCGACCTCGGTACCTTATATATTAAGGAGAACACTACCGTACTGAAGGGTGTGGAAGTGGTTGCCCAGAAGCCACTGGTGAAGATGGAAGTCGACAAGATGAGTTACAACGTGGCCGAAGATGAGGACTCGAAGTCGAACACCGTACTCGACATGCTCCGCAAGGTGCCCATGGTGACGGTCGACGGTCAGGATAACATCTCTGTAAACGGCTCTTCATCATTCAAGGTATATGTCGACGGTATGCCCAACGTAATGTTCTCCTCGAACCCCTCAATGGTGTTCAAAAGTATGCCTGCCACAGCTGTGAAAAGCATTGAGGTGATGACCAACCCGGGTGCGAAATACGATGCCGAGGGTGCCTCTGGTGTGCTGAACATCGTGATGAACAAGCAGATGCCTGTCACTGGAGGGCCTGCACAGAGCTACAGCATGAACGGCTACAACGGTACCGTCCGTGCATCAGCAGGAAACAGGCAGTTAGGCGGTAGTGCCTTCGTCAGCGGTCAGCAGGGCAAACTCTCCTACAGTGTCAATGCCATGACCAGTTACAACAAGCCTGGCAACACCGAGACCGAGCTGGAACAGATTCAGGACAACGGCGTATCTCAGATCATGACCTCAAGCAACAGCGTGAAGACACCATTCACCATGGGAAGCCTGACCTTAGGTTATCAGCTCGACGACATGAGCGTCATCAATGCGACGGCACAGCTCAACACCATGTCAATGAAGAGTACGGGTACCACCACTACTAAGATGGGCGGCTACGACGTTTCGAACTTTAGCTACGACAGCAGTACCGACATGAAGAACTCTCGTACCTCGTTTAGTGGAAGTCTCGACTACCAGCGCTTCTTCAACAAGGAGCACACCCAGTCGCTGGCTTTTACCTACCAGTTGAATTACAGCCCTGCCACCACAGAGTCGACTAACAACTTCGGCGGTACTCGCGGTGCTGGACTGCCCGACCTGTCAAGCCGTTACTCAGAGAATAAGGACAAGACCACCAACCACACCTTCCAGCTCGACTACAGCATGCCTCTCGGCATTGGACAGACACTGAGCCTTGGTGGAAAGCTCCAACTGCACGACGCCACTTCTGACTCGAAGTACTATCTGAAGGATGTCTACGACCCCTCGACAAGTTCTGAATATGAATATAAGAACAAGATCCTTGCTGGCTATGGCGAGTATGTCGGTAACTTCAACAAGTTCGGTGTGAAGACGGGTGTCCGTTACGAATACACCTGGCAGGACGTGGAGTATCACCTTGGCAATGGCAACGACTTCAGCACCAGCTATGGCAGCCTCGTTCCTACCGCCAGCCTGCAGTACACCCTCTCACAGGGCAGTAACCTCGGCCTCACCTACAACATGCGCATCAGCCGCCCGGGTATCTCCTACCTGAACCCATACGTCGACAAGTCGAACCCCATCGCCCTCAACTACGGTAACCCAGACCTCGACGTGGAGAAGGCCCACAACCTCTCGCTGGTCTACAACACATTCACTCCGAAATTAATGGTCAACCTGAACCTGCACCACAACTTCACCGACAATGCCATCTCGCAGTACAGCTTCTACGACAGCGACAACCTGCTGAACACCACCTACGGCAACGTCGTCAAGCGTCACCAGACAGGTCTGAGCGCCTACGTGAACTATCTGCTCACCAAGAATACCCGCCTCTTCATGAACGGTGGCCTGAACTATGTCGACCTGAGCAGCGACGCCCTGAACCAGAGCAACAGCGGATGGACGGCCAATATCATGGCTGGTCTGCAACAGACGCTCCCCAGGGATCTGAAACTCAGCGCCTTCGCCATCACCTCGACTAAGAACTATACCCTTCAGGGATGGAGTGGCGGCTTCAACATCCTCACCGCCAGTCTCTCGAAGACACTCTTCAACGACAAGCTCACCTTGGGCGTGCAGGGTATCATGGGCCTGAACAAGGGTGGTAACCTGAACATCGAGAGCAGCAGCCGCGGACAGAACTTCACCTCATACAACAACGTCAAGGTGCCCATCTACGGCGTGACCTTCACCGTCAGCTACACCTTCGGTAACAGCAAAGTCAGAGCCAAGCAGCATACCAGCCGCGTACAGAACGACTTCATCGAGCAGCAGTCGCAGGGTGAGATCATCAACAACGCCGGCTCTGGCAGTACCTCCGGCAACGGCAACGCCACTATGCCACAGTAATATAAAAAACAACGGATTGCACGGATTTAGCGGATTAAGCCTAAAAAATCTGTGTAATCCGTTGTTGAAAAAGAAAAGAGAACCTTCAATTGTTTGGTTGTTTAAGAATTAATGTATAACTTTGCAGCATGAAAGTCAATATCACGCGACAGGACATTACGTTCTATGGGCTGCAGATTGCAGGGTGGCTGGCATTTCTGATGGTGCCTGCCATCTCCGCATTCATCGCCACGCAGAGCTGGACGGGAGCCGTAAGGGCCTTTGATGTCAATGCGAGAATTCACTGGACATCGGCCGCCATCTACTTTGTCAATGCTCTCATCCTCGTGCCTTGGGGGTACTATCACAACCGCCGATGGATGTTCTGGCTGGGTAACGCCATGATCCTCGCAGGACTGGCATACTTCTTTTTCCACGATTTCAACCCAACGGAGTTCGCAAGCCACATCCCTGACGAGCGCTACCGTCAGTATGCCCTTATCAGTTTCTACTCGTCGGCCCTCGTGGCCATCCTCATGAGTGCCTTCCTTGCCGGGATTGCCCTGCTGGTACATCATGTTCGCCGTTCGATGGTCATCAAACAGCAGTTGAAGGAGGAGCAGCAGAAGCGCACGGAGGCAGAACTCGAGTGGCTGAAGAACCAGCTGAACCCGCATTTCCTGTTCAATACGCTGAACAATATCTCATCGCTCGTACAGATTGATGCCGACAAGGCACAGGATGCCATCGCCCAGCTAAGCGACCTGATGCGCTATGCGATGTATGAGACCCGCCATGAGACGGTGCCCATCCAAGGTGAAGTGGAGTTTATGCGCAACTATATCGAGCTGATGAAGCTGCGTTGCAATGACAAGACGGAGGTTAACTGTCAACTGTCAACTGTCAACTGTCAACAAGACATCGCCCCCTTGCTCTTCATCTCGCTCATTGAAAATGCCTTCAAGCATGGTGTGAGCAGTAGTCGGCCTTCAAAGATCGATATCCGTATGGAGCAGCAGGATGACAATCTCGTCTTCACCTGCGACAACACCAACTTCCCCAAGGACGACACAGACCGCAGCGGTTCGGGCATCGGCCTGGAGAACACCCGTCGCCGCCTCGATCTCATATACTCAGGCCGCTACACATGGGAGCAGTCCCTCGAAAACGATATCTATCACGTCCGTATCACCCTTCGCCCATGACCCTCTCTTGTATCATCGTCGACGACGAGCCACTGGCAGTCAAGCTCCTGGAGTCTTTTGTCTCCAAGACGCCAGACCTGACGTTGCTGGCATCCTTTACTGATTCCGTTGAGGCCATCAATGCCGTCAAGGAACAGAAGCCTAATCTGCTCTTCCTCGATATCCAGATGCCCGACCTCAACGGCATGGAGCTCGCACACATGATACCCTCAGAGACGCGTGTCATTTTCACCACGGCGTTTAAGGAATATGCCTTTGAGAGCTATGAGGTCAAGGCTCTTGACTTCCTCCTGAAGCCTATCCGCTATAATAAGTTCATCGCCGCTGTGGATAAGGCGAGGGAATGGTTTACAGTTTACTGTTTACAGTTTACAGATGATTACTCTGAGAGTCCAGAAGGGCTTGCCAACAAATCATCTGTAAACTGTAAACCGTCAACTGTAAACAACAATACCACCCTCTTCCTCAAGGTCGACGGCGAGTACCGCCAGATTGCCATCAGCGACATCATCTACGTCAGTGGTATGAAAGACTATGTGATGTTCTACCTCGAGAGCGAGCGGCGTCCGCTGGTCACCTACCTCCGCATGAAGGCCGTCGAGGAGATGCTCCCCCCGCAACAATTCATGCGGGTGCACCGTTCTTATATCGTCTGTCTGGAGAAGATCCGCAAGGTAGACCGTAACGATTGCATCTATATTGGCGACGAGATCATCCACGTTACTGAGGCCTTCCTCTCTGCCTTCCAGCAGTACCTCTCCTCAAAGTTTCCCGGCTCCCGCTCATAGGTAATCATCTATAAACTAGAAACAAAAATAACATCGATAATGAAAAAGTTTCTCCTTCTCATCCTTCTGGCCCTCATCAGCCAAGGCACGTTTGCCTTCAACAAGACCTTTCCGTTGAAGGGTGCCTTCGTCAGTCCTGCCGATAAGCACATCCTCTATGCTGGCCGCATCAGTTTCACCCATCCCGAGCGCCCCGCCTGGAATTACCCCGGTGTGCAGATCGTGGCGGCCTTCGAGGGCACGTCGCTGAAAATGCTGGCCAAACCCCGCAGCGGCTATTTCATGGCCCAAATCGACCAGGCTGAACCCTTCAAGGTGGCCTTCCGAGGTGAGCGTGACTCAGTGGTGACGCTGGCCACTGCCCTGCCCGACGGCCGCCACACCGTCCGCCTCATGTACATCATCGAGGGTTATGAGTTCTTCCCCGAGTTCTGGGGCTTCCTGCTCGACGAGGGCCGTTCGCTTGTCGAGGCACCTGCCCTGCCGTCGCGGAAGATCGAGTTCATCGGCAACTCCATCACCTGCGGCTATGGCAACGAGGGCACCGACAAGTTCGAGCATTTCGAGTACGAGACCGAGAATCACTACTATTCTTATGCCTCCATCGCCACGCGCAACCTCAACGCCCAGCACTGGGTGGTGGCCCGCAGCGGCATCGGCGCCTATCGCAACTACGACGGTCCGAAGACGGGCAATCCTGAGTCCAACATGCCCGTACAGTACGAATACACTGGTTATGCCTGGAAGCCAGAGCTCCGCCAGGAGCCGACATTCCTCAACGAGAAATGGGATT
Organism: Prevotella sp.; assembly: GCA_016286585.1. Classification (GTDB taxonomy): domain Bacteria; phylum Bacteroidota; class Bacteroidia; order Bacteroidales; family Bacteroidaceae; genus Prevotella. Next base: position 23,263 of record JAEETC010000030.1, read on the forward strand.
TCAGCCGTTACCAGCCCGATGTGGTCTGCATCAACCTCGGCACAAACGACCTCTCCACGCCCAACTACGACCTCACGCTGCTGAAGCAGTCCTACAAGCGTCTGCTGACGATGGTCCGCCAGCACAACCCGAAGGCCAAGATCGTGCTTCTGACGGGCACGATGCTCTACGACGAGGAACAGAAGATCGCCATCCGCCTGCTCGACGAGGTGGCCGACGAGGCCCATCAGTCAGGTGATCAGGAAGTCTACCGTTTCGATATGCCTCACATCATGGGCGACGCCTTCCTGGGCAACGACTGGCATCCCAATATTTATCAGGATGAGAAGATGGCTGGCGAGCTGACCGCCTATCTCCGAGGACTGATGAAGTGGTTCTAAAATAATTATCCCCGCCAACTGGCGGGGATAATTATTTTAGTAGTTCTCGGCTTTCACTTGGAAGTATGCCTGCGGATGGTTGCAGACGGGGCACTCCTCGGGAGCCTTCTTACCTATGACGATATGTCCGCAATTCGAACACTGCCAGATCACGTCGTTGTCCTTCGAGAATACGCGTTCCTTATTAATATTGTCGAGCAGCTTGCGATAGCGCTCCTCGTGCTCCTTCTCAATCTTGGCCACGCCCTCAAACTTCTCCGCAATCTCGTCGAAGCCCTCCTCGCGGGCCTCCTGGGCCATACGGGCATACATATCAGTCCACTCGAAGTTCTCACCGTTGGCTGCGGCCTCCAGATTCTCAGGGGTAGACTTGATGGCGCCGCCCTCTAAAAGCTTAAACCACATCTTGGCGTGCTCCTTCTCGTTGTTTGCCGTCTCCTCAAAGATGGCGGCAATCTGTACATAACCGTCCTTCTTGGCCTTCGATGCCCAGTAGGAGTACTTGTTTCTGGCCTGCGACTCGCCGGCAAAGGCTTCCTGCAGGTTCTTCTCTGTCTTGGTTCCTTTTAGTTCTTTCATAATCGTATTTGTTTAGTGAATGGAAAATTCTTTCCTAACATCTTCGAGGATGGCGAGGAGGTCGGGCATCGTTTCGGCACGGAGCATGGCGATGCGGGTCTGTCGGAAATTGGGGATACCCTTGAAGATGGGTGTGGCGGCGAGGTGGCGACGGGTGTGGAGTATGCCACGTTTCTCGTCGATGCGCTCCACGTTGATGCGGAGAAGTTCTTCAAGGATGTCGAGTTTATCGTTGAAATCGAGGGTTTCGCGACTGAATATCCAAGGACAGCCGAAGGTGGCCCGGCCTATCATGACGGCATCGACGCCGTAGGTATCGAAGGCGATATCCGCCTCGTCGAGCGAATGGATGTCACCATTGCCTATGATAGGAATATGTATGCGGGGATTGCGCTTCACCTCGCCGATAAGCGTCCAGTCGGCATTGCCTGTGTACATTTGCGAGCGAGTGCGGCCATGAATGGTCAGACCTTGGATGCCACAGTCCTGCAATTGTTCGGCTAATGTGGTAATGATGAGTTGCTCGTGGTTCCAGCCCAGGCGCGTCTTTACGGTCACGGGCAACTTCACGGCATCCACCACTTTCTGCGTTATCTCCAGCATCTTGGGGATGTTCTGTAGCATTCCGGCCCCTGCCCCTTTGCCTGCCACCTTTTTCACAGGACAGCCAAAGTTCAGGTCGATCAAGTCAGGTCCTGCCTGCTCCACAATCTTTGCAGCCTCCACCATCGCCTCCACGTCACGACCATAGATCTGAATACCCACAGGTCGCTCCATATCGCTGATGGTCAGCTTCGAGATGGTCGATTTCACGTCGCGGATCAGAGCCTCAGCACTCACGAACTCTGTATACACCATTGCCGCTCCGAACCGCTTGCACAGCAGTCGGAAGCCGATGTCTGTCACGTCCTCCATCGGAGCCAGGAACACGGGGCGTTCGCCGAAATCTATCTCTCCAATCTTCATTCCGTCTGCCCCTTGATGGTGATGACCAACGACATGTCGCAGTTACGCAAGATCTCAACCATACGCTCCTCGTCGAACGAGATGCAGCCGCCCGTGTAGGGCTTGGAACCTTTCACGTGGATAAAGATGGCACTGCCATTGGGATAGATGCACTCCTTGTTGAAGTCAGTGGCGATGCCATAGTTATACTGAGGTTGGTAGGAGTACATCTCTTCACCTTTGCACTCATGCTTGGTCTCGGCGGTGTCGATAATCTTGTTGTAGTACTCACAGTCCTCATCGCAAGCATAGGTTGTGGGTTTCACATCAATGTAGGGCATCGTCGTGCCGGGATTGGGCTTGACGCCGAAGGCGCTCAGCGGACGGAGTGTGCCGATGGGTGTCTTGCCGTCACCCTCGCCCGTCTTGCCAAGGCCGTTCTTGCCGACATAAACATCAGTGACGAACAGTACCTTGCCGTCAACGGTCAGGCGGGCCTTGCCCTCGCTGCCATGCACGTCATACACCTCGAGCAGCTGTCCCTTCTTACTGGCGGGGTTATCGTCGTTGCTGGAACATGCTGTGAACACATTTGCGCCGCAAATCAGGGCTGCGGCCATCGCCCATTGAAATAGTCTCTTTCTCATAACACTCTTCTTTTATCGCTTTTTGAGGGTGTGGTTGGTCAGGTCGAAGTAGCTGGCTGGATTCTGCGGCTTGCCGTTCACACGGGTCTCGAAGTGCAGATGGGGTGTGGTGGCGCGGCCCGTCTGTCCGACGAGGGCTACCACCTGCCCGGCTTTCACATGCTGACCTTCCTTCACCAGATTCTTCGAGTTATGGGCATAATAGGTCTCCAGCCCATTGGCATGCTTGATGCGCACCAGATTGCCGTAGCCCGAGAACTTCTTCGAGAACACCACCTCGCCGTCGAAGGCGGCATAGATCTTGTCCTTGGCCTTCGTCTTGAGATCTACACCCGTATGCTGGCGCCCGCCACGCTGACCGTAAGGGCTGATAACCTTGGCCCCTGGCAACGGGAAACACCATTGTTTCGAGACTGTTGCATTCTCTGACGGATAAACTTTGCGCGAGCAGCCTGTCAGCATCACTAATCCGCAAACGAGGATGGCGGCCCACACCCAATGAATCGTTCGTCTCATATGATGATTGCTTGTTTATAATGCTACCATATCTTGACGCGGTCGGTTGGAGCCACATAGAGCTTGTCGCCAGGTTCGACGCCGAAGAGCGTGTACCAGTCGTCGAAGAGGCGCGAAAGGCCGTTCACGCGGTTGTGGGCAGCGGAGTGTTTATCGTTTGTCTTCTGGTAAATCAATTCCGCGTCTGTTTTATATGATTTCCAGACATCGGCGTAACTGACGAAGAACTGGCGCTGCTGGTGGCGCAACTGCTGGCCTGAGAGTCCGTTGGCCTGGAGTTTCTCGTTCCACAAATCGTAGGCCAGTGTCATACCACCCAGGTCGGCTACGTTCTCGTTGAGCGTCATCTCACCGTCGGCCATCACGCCGGGAGCCTGCTCCAGTTCATTATAGCGGTCGATCATCTTCTGCTGCAACAGCT
>JAEETC010000031.1 GCA_016286585.1 Prevotella sp.
AGCGTGTCCCCTCGGGTGTGATGCAGAGGTGGAAAATCTTGGCGGCCTTGGCCGTCTCGGCCATCGCGTCTGTCATGCTCGTCTTCTTCTGTCGGTACACGGGGATACCGCCCAGACTACGGAAGATTGGACCAAGAGGCCAGAAGAACCACTCTTTCTTCATCAGGAAATTGCTCTTCATGCCTATAGACCTGCTATAGAGCAATCCGAGAATGAAATCCCAGTTGCTCGTGTGGGGGGCCAGGCAGATGATATACTTGTCGGGATGGTCTTCCGTTACTTCAACAGTCCAACCCATCCATTTGTATAGCAGCCAGTTACAAATTCTTTTCCACATTACGTTCTAAATGTTTATCTGATCCAGTATATCGCTGACCTGTGCATTGAATTTATCGCGCAAGTCCTTGAAATAAGCCTTGGCGGTGATGCCAGGTTCTGGATGGGATACTCTTTTGATGTAGTGATCATGCATTTGCACGATGGTGTACAAATGTGCTTCTGCGTTTCCTTTATTGGCCTCAGGACCGTAGAGCGATACGGCCACGCAGTCAGCAAAAAGTGCCTCACAAATCAGGTTGATCTTTTTCTTCAGAATTCTTTTGTTTGCCATGTCTTTTTCCTCCTATTTTGATGTTATTTGCTAAATTGACTGAACAAAGATAAGCAAATTTTTCGAGATACAAAGTCTTTCTGCCAAAAAAAATATTAAAATGATGAATTTAGGCTGTTATCTTTTGTATTTCTAACAAAAATCAACTAATTTTGCACGTCGAAAATGGATTATTCATTCAAATAACAATTTAACAGATTATGGAAAAAAGTGCATTGCAGTTGGCAAGAGCCGCTTACCAGCCTAAGCTGCCTAAGGCTCTTCAGGGTGCTGTGAAAATCAAGGAGGGTCAGCCCACCCAGAGTGTAGGCGACCAGGAAGAGATCAAGAAGTTGTTCCCCAACACTTACGGAATGCCCATCGTGGAGTTTGAGCCTGCTACTGAGGCTAACCACACCAAGATGAACGTGGGTATTATCCTTTCCGGCGGTCAGGCTCCTGGCGGCCACAACGTGATTACAGGTCTCTTCGACCAAATTAAGAAACTCAACCCTGAGAACCGTCTCTACGGTTTCATCCTCGGTCCTGGCGGTCTGGTAGACCATAATTATATGGAACTGACAGAGGAGATCATCGACAACTACCGCAATACCGGTGGTTTCGACATGATCGGTTCCGGTCGTACGAAGCTGGAGAAGGTGGATCAGTTTGAGAAGGGTCTGGAAATCATCCGCGAGCTCGACATCAAGGCCATCGTGATCATTGGTGGTGACGACTCGAACACCAACGCCTGCGTGCTGGCTGAATACTATGCCGCCAAGAACTATGGTGTGCAGGTGATCGGTTGCCCGAAGACCATCGATGGTGACCTGAAGAACTCTCAGATTGAGACCTCTTTCGGTTTCGATACCGCTTGTAAGACCTATTCTGAGCTCATCGGTAACATTGAGCGCGACTGTAACTCTGCCCGTAAATATTGGCACTTCATCAAGGTGATGGGCCGTTCGGCTTCTCATATTGCCCTCGAGTGCGCCCTGCAGACTCAACCGAATATCTGTCTTGTCTCTGAGGAGGTAGAGGCCAAGGGTCAGAGTCTCGACGATATCGTTGACTACATCGCCCAGGCTGTCTGTGTCCGTGCTGCCGATGGTAACAACTTCGGTACCGTGATCATCCCCGAGGGTGTCATCGAGTTCATCCCCGCCATCAAGAAACTTATCGCTCAGCTGAACGATGTACTAGCTATGCCCGAGGCTAAGGAGATCAGCCGCGACGAGCAGGTGGACTTCGCCAAGAGTCATCTCACCGAGGAGAACCTGAAAGTGTTCAACAGTCTGCCCGTTGGTGTAGCCCGTCAGCTGGCTCTCGACCGCGATCCTCACGGCAACGTACAGGTGTCGCTCATCGAGACCGAGAAGTTGCTCTCAACGATGGTGGCCCAGAAGCTCGAGAAACTGAAGAAGGAAGGTAAGTATGTCGGCAAGTTTGGCACTCAGCATCACTTCTTCGGCTATGAGGGACGCTGCGCAGCTCCTTCTAACTTCGACGCTGACTACTGCTATGCCCTTGGTACTTCGGCTGCCCAGCTGATCGCCAACGGCAAGACCGGTTACATGGCTATCGTGAAGAATACGACCGCTCCTGCCGACCAGTGGATTGCTGGTGGTGTGCCCATCACGATGATGATGAACATGGAACGTCGTGCAGGTGAGATGAAGCCCGTGATCCGCAAGGCTCTTGTCGAACTCGACGGTGCTCCCTTCAAGGAGTTCGCCGCACATCGCGACAGGTGGGCCCGTGAGACCGCTTACATCTATCCTGGTCCTATTCAGTACTGGGGACCGACGGAGGTCTGCGACCAGCCTACACGTACTCTTGCCCTTGAGCAGGCCAAGTAATTAAGAATTGAGAATTTTTGGAGGGAGCTTCGCTCTGACGGCGAAGCTCCTTTTTTAGAAAATTGAGCAAGAAACGCATAGTTCGCCGGAAAGGGGTCGGAACGACTCGCACTTACCACGGTCCCAGAGGTCGTCGTAAGCCAAACTTCTTTATCCGTTTGCTGCGTCGCGTCCCCAACTGGGGATGGTGGATCGGTGGAGCGTTAGTCGTGTTGGGCTATGTCTGGTTTTTCTACTATTTTTTCGTTGGTCCCTTCGGCTTCCGTTGGCGGGCCATTTACGGTAACGTCAGCTATCCCAAGGGCTATGAGATTCACGGCATCGATATCTCCCATCATCAGGGACGCATCGACTGGGAGGAACTGAAGGACAATGGCAGTATCAACAAGTGTCCTATCCGTTTTGTGATGATCAAGGCTACGGAGGGCGGCACCTTGATCGACGAGAATTTCCGCGATAATTTCTATCAGGCCCGTGAGAACGGCTTCACCCGAGGTGCCTATCATTTCTACAGCGTCCATACGCCCGCTGAGCAGCAGGCCTGGCACTATATCAGTACCGTCAAACTGGAGAACGGCGATTTGCCGCCTGTGCTTGATGTAGAGCACAAGCCTAAGGAACAGACCGACGAGGAGTTCAAGTACTCGGTGCTGCATTGGCTGGAGATGGTGGAGGAACACTATCAGGTCAAGCCTATCCTCTATACCTATTTTAAATTTAAGACGCGCTACCTCAACGACTCCATCTTTGACCGCTATCCCTATTGGATTGCTCACTATTATGTCGATTCTCTCCAATATAAGGGCCCGTGGAAATTCTGGCAGCACACCGATGCAGGCCGACTGCCAGGCATCAAGGGCAATGTGGACTTCGACATTTATAACGGTTCCTATTACGATCTTCGTCAGATGACCATCGGCTCGCAGGAGAACATCGGCGAGAAGGCTTACAGCGAATGAGATACTTCATCACCCTCAGTTACGACGGCGCGCGCTATCACGGTTGGCAAATACAGCCCAATGGTCCCTCCGTGCAGGAGAAACTGCAATGGGCACTCTCCACGCTCCTGCGTCAGGAGATCAGCGTGACGGGTGCAGGTCGTACCGATGCCGGCGTACATGCCAGTATGATGGTGGCTCATTTCGACTTCTCTGGCGAGTGGGGCGAGGGAGATGGTCAGCCGCTCGATGGTCGTCAGTTGGCCTACAAGCTGAACCGTCTGCTGCCCCAGGATATTGCCGTACAGGAGGTGCGACAGGTGAGCAACGACCTGCATGCCCGTTTCTCGGCCACCTCGCGCACGTACCATTATTATATACATACCGTGAAGGACCCCTTTCTTCGGGACCGATCCTGCGAACTGCACTATCCGCTCGACTTCGAAAAGATGAACGAGGCCGCAGCCATCCTGATGACTTATGAGGACTTTGGCGCCTTTTGTAAGGCTCATGCCGACGTGAAGACCACTATCTGTCATATCACCGCCGCCTGGTGGCACCAGACATCGCCCACGACCTGGTATTTCGAGATTACCGCCAACCGGTTCCTGCGTAATATGGTGCGGGCGGTCGTAGGTACACTCATCGACGTCGGTCGCGGACGACTCTCGCTCGACGATTTCCGTAAGGTCATCGAGGGCAAGCGTCGAACGGAGGCTGGTGAGTCGATGCCCGCCCACGCGCTCTTTCTTGAGAACATCACCTATTAACTATAAACAAGAAACTCTCAACTCCACATGTGGTTAGTCTTGGCATTCATGTCTGCAGCCTTGCTTGGCTGCTATGACTCTTTGAAGAAACAAGCCCTCAAGGATAATGCCGTTATCCCCGTCTTGTTTCTCAATACTCTCTTCTCCTCGCTGATCTTCCTGCCTTTCATCGTGCTTAGCGGCACCACCGACGTGCTTGATAATACCGTCTTTCATACAGCTTCCGGCGGATGGGAGATGCACAGGTATATCCTACTCAAGGCGCTCATCGTGCTGTCGAGCTGGATTCTCGGCTACTTCGGCATGAAGCACCTGCCGCTGACCATCGTCGGTCCCATCAACGCCACGCGGCCCGTGATGGTGCTGGTGGGAGCCTTGTTGTTCTTTGGCGAACGACTCAACGTGTGGCAATGGATTGGTGTGCTGCTGGCTGTGGCCTCGTTCATCATGCTCAGCCGAAGCGGGAAGAAAGAAGGTATCGACTTCAAGCACGACCATTGGATCTATATGATTGTCGGAGCCGCATTATTAGGAGCTGTCAGCGGACTCTACGACAAATACCTGATGGCGCCCGTCGAGAGCGGTGGAGTAGGGCTCGATCGGATGATGGTGCAGTCGTGGTACAACATCTACCAATGTTTCATGATGGCCTTGATGCTCTGGCTGCTGTGGTGGCCCAAGCATAAGCAGACGACCCCCTTCCATTGGTCGTGGTCCATCCTGGGCGTGAGCCTGTTCCTATCTACAGCCGACTTCATGTATTTCTATTCGCTCTCTTTGCCCGACGCCATGATTTCCATCGTGTCGATGATCCGACGAGGCAGTGTCATCGTCAGCTTTCTCTTCGGCGCACTCTTCTTCCACGAGAAGAACCTCAAGGCCAAAGCCTTCGATCTCGTCCTTGTGCTGTTGGGAATGGTATTCCTCTATATAGGTAGTAAGTAAAAGAAATCCCCTGACGATTGCCAGGGGATGATCTTATTTGATGAGAAATGATCTCGGGAATTATCCCTTGATCAGTTCTACGCTTCGCTTCAGGAACTTATCGAGGGCCTCGCCCTTCAGCATACCGTTCTGGAGGAGTGCCAGGTCAATGAGCTGATGGACGATGGAGTTGCCCTTCGCATAGTCGGCGATGATGGCGGTCTTTTTGTCCTTCTCAGCCTGTACGGCCTTCTCGGCTTCGGCCTTCTGGTCTTTCTCTTCCTGGGTGATCTCGTCCCACTTCTTCTTGTCCTGAGCAGCACGGATGGCAGCCAGACGAGCCTCTTGACCCTTCAGTTCTGCTTCGATGGGCTTCAGGGCCTCGGTGGTAGCAGCCTCAGAATCTTCGAGCACCTTCTTCACCAGCGGATGGTCTGAGTTCAGCACGATGTTGTACGAGTCGGGCATCTGTCCGTAGAAACCCATGCCAGCCTGGAACTTACTCATATCCTTCATACGGCGCATATATTCGTTCTGGGTGATGATCACGGGACGGGCCTCCTCGCCGAGAGCATCCACCTGCACCATGAACTCGGCCTTGTCGATCTTTGGCACCTGGGTGCGGAAGACTGCTGACAGATTGTCAGACTGCGCCTCGCTCAGCTGACTCTTCTTGGCATCATCCTTCACAATCAGACGGTCGATGATGTCGGAGTCTACACGGGTGAAATGACTCTTCTCGAACTTCTGTTCCAGCGTCTGGATGGTGGGCACGTCGAGCTGTCCGTCGAGCAGCAGCACCGAGTAGCCCTTGTCCTGGGCGGCCTTGATATAGCTGTACTGCTCCTCCTTGTCGGTGGCATAGAGATATACTAGCTGGTCATTCTTGTCCTTCTGGTTTGCCTCGATGAGGGTTTTGTACTCGTCGAAGGTGAAATATTTGCCCTCGGTGTCCTTCATCAAGGCGAAGTCCTTCGCACGGTCGTAGAAGTTCTCCTCAGAGAGGATTCCGTAGTTGATGAAGAGCTTCAGGTCGTCCCACTTCTCCTCATACTCCTTGCGGTTCTCGCCGAAGATAGCCTTCAGACGATCGGCCACCTTCTTGGTGATATAGGTGGAAATCTTCTTCACCTCGCGGTCGCTCTGCAAGTAAGAGCGGCTGACGTTCAGGGGAATATCCGGCGAGTCGATGACACCATGCAACAGCGTCAGGAACTCAGGCACGATGCCCTCCACCTGGTCGGTCACGAAGACCTGGTTGCAGTAGAGCTGGATCTTGTTACGCTGCAGCTCGATGTTCGACTTGATCTTCGGGAAGTAGAGGATACCCGTGAGGTTGAAGGGATAGTCCACGTTCAGGTGGATCCAGAACAGCGGCTCGTCGCTCATGGGGTAGAGGGTGCGGTAGAACGACTTGTAGTCCTCGTCCTTCAGCGTTGACGGGGTCTTTGTCCACAGCGGCTCCACATTATTAATAATATTATCCTCGGCGGTGTCCACCATCTTCTTCTCGTCGCTCGACCACTCTTGCTTTTTGCCGAAGGCCACAGGTACGGCCATGAACTTACAGTACTTCTGCAACAGACCCTCGAGCTTGCTCTTGTCGAGGAACTCCTTGCAGTCATCGTCAATGTAGAGGATGATGTCCGAACCGCGGTCCTCACGCTCGGCATCGTCGATCTCGTAGGCGGGAGAACCGTCGCAGCTCCACTTCACGGCCTTGGCACCTTCCTGCCAGGACTTCGTGATGATCTCTACCTTCTTCGACACCATGAATGAAGAGTAGAAGCCCAGTCCGAAGTGGCCGATGATGTTGTTGGCGTTGTCCTTGTACTTCTCCAGGAAGTCGGAGACACCTGAGAAGGCAATCTGGTTGATGTACTTGTCGATCTCCTCTTCGGTCATACCGATACCGTGGTCGCTGATGGTGATGGTGCCCTTTTCGGCATCGAAGCTGATGCGGACGGTCAGGTCGCCCAGTTCACCCTTGAAGTCGCCCTTTTCCTGGAGCGTCTTCATCTTCTGTGTAGCGTCAACGGCGTTAGACACCATCTCGCGGAGGAAAATCTCATGATCACTATAGAGAAACTTTTTGATAACGGGGAAGATGTTCTCGGTCGTAACCCCGATGTTACCTTTCTGCATAAAATCTTATATTTAATAATTTTACCATTGGCCTTGCAAAAACCGTGCCAAACATTACCTGCATAAAAATGATATGTAGGGCAGGACCCTACAAAAAATCCCCCCGAGGGAAACTCGGAGGGACTGCTGTTATGGTTCAGGAGAAGTTCCTTCTTCTGGATTACTTCTTCTTTTTACCTTCACCTTCCTCAAGCTGAGCCTTCAGCTGAGCCAGAGCGTCGATGTCACCAAGCGTGGTGCTGGCAGCAACGTTCTCAATCTTCGGAGCCTCGTCCTTCTTGGCAGCGCGGGTCTTCTTGGCAGCGGCCTTCTTCTCCTCGCGTGCGGGATCCTCGAAGGTACGGCTGTGAGAGAGGATGATGCGCTTGCTGTCCTTGTTGAACTCGATCACCTTGAAGGGCAGCGTCTCACCGGCAGCGGCCTGTGAACCGTCTTCCTTCACCAGGTGCTTCGGAGTAGCGAAGCCCTCAACGTTCTCCTCGAGAGAAACCACGGCGCCCTTTTCGAGCAGCTCGGTGATCTTACCCTCGTGGATAGAACCAACGGTGTACTTCTCCTCGAAAGCATCCCAAGGATTGTCCTCCAGCTGCTTGTGACCGAGGCTGAGACGACGGTTCTCCTTGTCGATGTCGAGCACGATCACGTCGATAGGCTCGCCAACCTTGGTGAACTCTGAGGGGTGCTTCACCTTCTTGGTCCAGCTCAGGTCGCTGATGTGAATCAGGCCGTCGACACCCTCCTCGAGCTCTACGAACACACCGAAGTTGGTGAAGTTGCGCACCTTGGCGTTGTGCTTAGAACCGACGGGATACTTGTTCTCGATAGCCTCCCAGGGATCCTCACGCAGCTGCTTGATACCAAGCGACATCTTGCGCTCGTCGCGATCGAGGGTCAGGATGACAGCCTCCACGTCGTCGCCCACCTTCAGGAAGTCCTGAGCGGAACGGAGGTGCTGGCTCCAAGACATCTCGCTGACGTGGATAAGTCCCTCCACGCCGGGCTGGATCTCTACGAATGCACCGTAGTCGGCAATCACGACCACCTTGCCCTTCACGTGGTCGCCCACCTTCAGGTCGGCGTCCAGAGCATCCCAAGGATGCGGGCTGAGCTGCTTCAGACCGAGGGCGATGCGGCGCTTCTCGTCGTCGAAGTCGAGGATCACCACGTTGATCTTCTGGTCGAGCTCGACCACCTTCTTCGGATCGTCTACGCGGCCCCAGCTCAGGTCGGTGATGTGGATCAGTCCGTCCACGCCACCCAGGTCTACGAACACGCCATAGTTGGTGATATTCTTCACGGTACCCTCGAGGATCTGGCCCTTCTCAAGCTTGCCGATAATCTCCTTCTTCTGTGCCTCCAGCTCTTCTTCAATGAGGGCTTTGTGAGAGACAACCACGTTGCGGAACTCCTGGTTGATCTTGACAACCTTGAACTCCATGGTCTTGCCTACGAACTGATCGTAGTCGCGTATGGGGTGAACGTCGATCTGCGAGCCGGGGAGGAAAGCCTCGATTCCGAACACGTCGACGATCATACCGCCCTTCGTGCGGCACTTGATGAAGCCCTGGATGATCTGATCCTGCTCGAGGGCTGCGTTAACCTCATCCCAAGACTTGCTCAGGCGGGCCTTCTTGTGTGAGAGGATCAGCTGACCCTTCTTGTCTTCGGCGCTCTCCACATAGACTTCCACCTTGTCGCCGATCTTCAGGTCGGGGTTGTAGCGGAACTCAGAAGCGGGGATGATACCGTCGCTCTTGTAGCCGATGTTCACCACCACCTCTTTCTTGTCGAGAGAGATAACGGTTCCTTCCACCACCTGATGGTCGGCCACCTTGTTCAGGGTTTCGTCGTACGCCTTGTCAAGCTCTTCCTTGCTAACACCGGCGGTCGTGCCATTCTCGAACTCGTCCCAGTTGAAATCGTCGAGCGGCTTTACGTTCTTCGTTAATTCTGACATTTTTTCGCCCCCTTTCTCAGGGGGTAGGGGTCTGAACAGACGTTTACCAGACCATATTTTAATAAGTTAATAATCATGGGAGTCAGCGCCTGTTCCGGCTCCCATTGCCCCTTCTGGGGCGCAAAGCGGCTGCAAAGGTACTTATTTTCTTTGAACTTTAAGCTTTGAGCTTTAAACTTTATGATTACTTTTATATATTATTAACAAAAAAGCGAGCCTCTTTTCAGAAGCCCGCTCTTTCTCGTATTATTCTTGTCTCTTACACGATTCCCTGAGCCATCATGGCCTTGGCAACCTTCATGAAGCCAGCCACGTTGGCACCCTTCACGTAGTTGATGTAACCATCCTTCTCAGTACCGTACTTCACGCAGTTCTCGTGAATGTCGTTCATGATGCGCTTCAGATAGTCGTCAACCTCCTTGGCAGTCCAGCTCAGACGCTCAGAGTTCTGTGACATCTCAAGACCCGATACCGACACACCACCGGCGTTCGAAGCCTTACCCGGAGAGTAGAGCAGCTTGGCATCCTGGAAGATCTTGATGGCCTCGGGCAGGGTAGGCATGTTGGCACCCTCGGCAACGGCGATGATACCGTTGTTCACCAGAGCCTGAGCCTCGTCGCCGTTGATCTCGTTCTGTGTTGCGCAAGGCAGGGCGATGTCGGCCTTCTCATACCAGGGGCGCTTACCCTCGTGGTAGACGGCTGTCGGATACTCCTCGACATACTCCTTGATACGTCCGCGCTCCACGTTCTTCAGCTCCATGATGTAGTCGAGCTTGGCACGGTCGATACCATCGGGATCGTAGATGTAACCGTCAGAGTCACTCATCGTCATGGGGATGGCACCCAGCTGCAGACACTTCTCGGCAGCGTACTGGGCCACGTTACCGGCACCGGAGATCAGCACCTTCTTACCCTTCAGCTCGATGCCACGGGTAGCCAGCATTGACACGAGGAAATATACAGTACCGTAACCGGTAGCCTCAGGACGAATCAGCGAACCGCCGAAGGGGATGCCCTTACCTGTGAGCACGCCCTGGAACTGGTGTGTGAGCTTCTTGTACTGTCCGAACAGATAGCCAACCTCGCGGCCACCGACACCGATGTCACCAGCGGGAACGTCCTCATCGGGACCGATCACGCGGTAGAGCTCGTTCATGAATGCCTGGCAGAAGCGCATCACCTCAGCGTCGCTCTTACCACGGGGAGAGAAATCTGAACCACCCTTGGCACCACCCATCGGCAGTGTGGTCAGCGAGTTCTTGAACGTCTGCTCGAAGGCGAGGAACTTCAGGATACCGAGGTTCACGCTCTTGTGATAACGGAGACCGCCTTTGTACGGGCCAATAGCGTTGTTGTGCTGGATGCGGTAGCCCATGTTCGTCTGAACCTTGCCCTGATCGTCAACCCAGGTAATGCGGAACTCGTTCACTCTGTCGGGGATGCAAAGGCGCTCGATAAGGTTAGCCTTCTCAAACTCGGGGTGCTTGTTGTACTCCTCTTCGATGGTGGGAAGAACCTGACTGACGGCCTGGATGTACTCCGGCTCATTGGGGAATCTCTTTTTGAGATCTTCTACAACTTGTGCTGCATTCATAATCTTTTGTTTTTAATGTTAATTTTATAATGAAATGTCATTTTGTTCAAATCGGTTGCAAAATTACATCAATAAATTGAAATAACAAACATTTTATCAGTTTTTTCGACGAAAAACTATCTTTTTGTAACTTTATTGATATAAATCAAGGCAAAGGGTCAGCAAAACGACCTCCGTATGTGCCCGAGCACAAATTCATATCTATTAATATAAATAAGGTGAGCTGGCTGGTGCTGTCTTTTGTTAGCATGTTAAAATGTATTAATATACATTCTTTTGTCGAAGAAAAACACTATCTTTGCAACAGTTTACGATTTTTCTTAACTTTGTAGCCGGATTGCATGATCATCATCATGGGGAAATGATGCAATGGTGCGCATATTGTTTATGATAGGAAAAATAATCACCTGCTGCCTGCTATTCTCCTTGAATGCAGCAGCACAAGAACAGACGGAGCAGCGAGAGCAATCTCAAGCAACTACAGACAGCGTAAGTACGCAGGAAAGTAAGTCGAGCCTGATGATGCGGCTTCATCAGGTGAAGCAATACTTGGACACCAAAGCCAAGAAGAAGGTGGATCCGCACTACATCGAAGTGCCCGACAAGCCCTGGAGGGTCGTCCTCCGCTATAATGAAAGCGTGTACGACGTGGACTACAGCAACAGTGTTAGCGACCCGTCGGGAGGTATCGACTGGGAGGTATGCTTTGAGCCACCACTGAAATCTTCCATTGGTGTGTGGGCAGGCTACCGTGGTACGGGACTTGCTATTTCCAAGTCTCTCCACAGAAAGAAGGGAACGACGCTCTCCTTCAGCACCACCGGGGCAAAGTATGGGGCCAGTATCCGGCTGAGGGGATTTGATATTGACGAAGTGACTATCAACTCAACCGTCTACGCAGGCGACAAGTTTGTTCATGAAGAGAGCGAAACGCAATTAGCCGCTCCCGTAAGCATTGCTTCGCTCTATCTAAACGGCTACTACGTGTTCAACGGGCGCCGCTATTCACAGGCTGCGGCCTACAACCAGTCCGTCATCCAGCGTCGCTCTGCAGGATCCTTGCTCGTAGGAGCCACTTGGTATATGTCGGCTTTGGATTTTTCAGATGACAGGAATAGTGGGATGATACTCCTAAGCAATCATGTTGGCCGCGTCAAGCTGCATCAAGCTAACGTCGGTATCGGCTACGGCTACAACTGGGTACCATTGCGTGGACTTGTCGTCAACGCCATGGCCATGCCGACCGTCAGCTTCTACAACCGTGTGAAAGCATACATGTACGACTGCAACTATGAATTAGAGGCATTAGACGGGGAGATTGACGACTACGGTCAGTGGAACCCGGAAACGCACACCTGGGCCAACGGGAAGACGCACAAACCCCTTTACCCTGACGTCAATAATACTGATTGGCATGATAAAGTTGACAGCTGGGAAAATGGTTCTGAGACCGACTACAGCATGCTCAGGCTCAACGTTGACCTGCGACTCGGCATTGCCTACAACTGGAGCAACTATTTCGTCGGGCTTCAGGCGCAGTTCAATAATTTCACCTTTAAGAAAGACCAGTGTAAGGTCAACCTCTTCGACGCATACGGTCGCGTGTCATTCGGCGTGAGACTGTAGAGGAGAGAGAATCATCATATGTGGCAGGAACAAAAAAAGCGACCGCAAATTGCGATCGCCTTTTTTATTATTTGCCGAGGGCGGCGAACTTCTTCTTGATCTTGTCGACGTAGGCATCGATGGTAGCGACGGCTACGATGTTCACCACGTCGCGGACGCTGGCACCGAAATCGATGAAGTGGATGGGTTTGTTCAGACCCATCTGAATCGGGCCGATGATCTCCGCGTCGCTACCGAGCATCTGCAGCATCTTGTAGCTGGAGCGTGCCGACGTGAGGTTGGGGAAGATCAGCGTGTTCACCTTCTTGCCTTTCACTCTGGTAAACGGATATTCTTGGTCTCTCATTTCATTGTCGAGGGCGAAGCTCAGCAGCATCTCTCCGTCGATGGGCAGGTCGGGATAGAGCTCATGCATCTTTGCAACAGTATCCTTCACCTTCAGGGCTCCGTCGCTCGTGTTACTGCCGAAGTTGGAGTGCGAGACGAGGGCAATGACGGGTTTCTCGTTGAAGAACCTGACAGCTGTGGCTGCGAGTTTCGAAATATCGAGAAGGGTCTCACGGTCAGGATTCTCGTTTACCATAGTGTCGGCGATGTAATAAGTACCCTTAGGCGAGTTAATAATATGCATGGTACCAAAGTGCTTGTATTCAGGACGGATACCGATCACCTCGTTAACAACCTTGATGGTGTTGGAATACTTCGTGTAAAGGCCTGTAATAAAGGCATCAGCTTCACCCGTCTCCACCATCATCATGCCAAAATAATTTCGCTCGAACATCTTGTCGTTGGCCTCCTGGAAGGTATAGCCTTCACGCTGACGCTTCTCGGTAAGGATGCGGGCATAGCGCTCACGACGTTCCTGCTCGTTGGGATGACGCAGGTTAACGATCTCGATACCATCCAGAGAGAGGTCAAGGCTCTTGGCGAGTTTCATGATCACCTCGTCGTTGCCCAAGAGTACTGGCTGACAAATACCCTCAGCCTTGGCCTGTACAGCGGCTTTCAGCATCGTGGGGTGTACGGCCTCAGCGAAGACCACGCGCTGCGGATGGGCGGCGGCGGTGGCGTATAGCTTTTGTGTGAGCTTGGTCTCCTGGCCGAGCAGCACGCTGAGCGAGTCTTTGTATTCGTCCCAGTCCTCGATCGTCTTACGGGCCACACCACTCTCGATGGCAGCCTTGGCAACGGCAGAGGATACCTCGGTGATGAGACGGGGATCGACGGGCTTCGGGATGAAGTAGTCGCGGCCGAAGGTGAGATTGTTCACCTTATAGACATCGTTCACCACGTCGGGCACAGGCTGCTTGGCCAGGTCGGCGATGGCGTGTACGGCGGCCAGTTTCATCTCTTCGTTGATGGCGGTGGCGTGTACGTCGAGGGCACCACGGAAGATATAGGGGAAGCCGATGACGTTATTGATCTGATTGGGATAGTCGGTACGGCCCGTGGACATCAGTACGTCGGGACGGGCGTCCATCGCATCCTCGTAGCTGATCTCAGGCACGGGGTTGGCGAGGGCGAAGATCACAGGATCCTTGGCCATCGTCTTGACCATGTCCTTCGAGAGCACGTTGCCCTTGGAGAGGCCTACAAACACGTCGGCATCCTTCACGGCCTCGTCGAGGGTATGGATGTCGGTGCGCGAAGTGGCGAAGAACTTCTTCTGTTCGTTCAGGTCGGTGCGGCTGGTGGAGATGACACCCTTCGAGTCGAGCATCACGATGTTCTCCTTCCGGGCACCGATGGCCATATATAGCTTGGTACAGCTGATGGCAGCGGCTCCGGCACCGTTGACCACAATCTTCACCTTCGTGATGTCCTTGCCGATGACCTCCATCGCATTCTTCAGTCCTGCGGCGGAGATGATGGCGGTGCCGTGCTGGTCGTCGTGCATCACGGGGATGTCGAGGGTCTTCTTCAGGCGCTCCTCGATGTAGAAGCACTCAGGCGCCTTGATGTCCTCAAGGTTGATGCCTCCGAAGGTGGGTGCGATGCGCTCTACGGCCTCACAGAACTTCTCGGGATCTTTCTCGGCCACCTCGATGTCGAACACGTCGATGCCGCCGTAGATCTTGAAGAGCAGACCTTTACCCTCCATGACGGGCTTGCCGCTCATGGCGCCGATATCACCCAGACCGAGCACGGCGGTACCGTTGGAGATGACGGCCACAAGGTTGCCCTTGTCGGTGTATTTATAGGCTGCGTTGGGATCTTCCTGAATCTCCAGACAGGGGAAAGCAACGCCTGGCGAGTATGCCAGCGAGAGGTCGGTTTGTGTACGGTAAGCCTTCGTGGGCTTCACTTCGATTTTTCCTGGGCGCCAGCTCTCATGATATGCCAGAGCGGCCTCTTTTGTGATCTTGACCATTGTGAATGTGTATTATTATTCGTTGATGCTTCTTTTGAAAATCGGGCGCAAAATTACAAAAAAAGCCACATAATATATTGATTTTTCTGATTTTTTTCACCTTTCGCTTCCTACTTTTCACTAATTTTTGTACCTTTGCCACGGAAAAGCGTATGAATATGCAAGAAACGAAGACGATAACAGCCTATAGGCGAGGTCTGCGAACGAAGATTCTGTCGACGGCGATGGCGGGTTTCCTCAGATGTGGCATCCGAGCGCTGAAGATGGATGATGTGGCCACCGAACTCGGCATCTCCAAACGGACCATCTACGAGATTTTCGGCAATAAAGAGGTGCTGCTCTTCGAAGCGATGAAGCACTATTATGGCGAGCGGTCGCAGAAGTTTCAGACGAAGGCGCTGTTTTGTCAGAACGTCATGGAGATCATCCTGGTCATCTATCGCATGAAGGTGGAGGAGTTCCAACAGACGAACCCCAACTTCTATGCCGATCTGGAGAAATATCCGCAGGTGCTGGAATTCCTCGAAGGGGAGAACCAAAAGAATCGGGTGAAGTACCTGCGCTTCATAGATCGTGGCATTCAGGAGGGTTTCTTCCGCAGCGACGTGAACTACGAACTCTCTACCCGTTTCTTCAACTCATTAGGCAACTACATCATGCAGAACAAGCTCTATATGCAGTACTCGATGGAGGACATCTTCAAGAACCTCATCTTCGTCACCGTCAGAGGCATGTGTACAGAGCGGGGTGTGAAGACACTCGATACCTTCCTATAAAGAATAATCCCCGTCAACTTGGCGGGGATTATTCGTTGGTTATTGATGTTGTTCGCGAAGCAGGTCGTTGACGGTCTTCACAGGATTGAACGTGCCGAGCGGCACTTCTACGAAGACGGTCGACCAGTCGCTCATAGCTCCATTCCACAAACCTGGTAACTCTAAGGCTTTCAGTTCTTTACCAGCTTTTGATTTAGAAGAGATGAAACCTGTGGTTTTGTCTACGAACGCGGGCAGGTTGAAGGGCTGACCCTTGTAGTCCTTCACGGCGCAGACAAGGTCTACGGGGTTGAAGTGGGTGCCCTGGGTGAACATCTTCATGTAGGCCTCGTTGTTCGTGTCGATCTGCGAGCTCTCGAGGATCTGCAGCGATACGGTACCATCCTGGTTGTAGGTGAGGAACGGTCCGCCACCAGGCTCGCCCACATTCTTCACCACACCACAGACGCGCATCGGACGGTTGAGCTTCTTGCGCAGGTAGTCGGCATCGGCCTTCTTACCCTTCGCATCGGTGCAGAGCTTCTCGCTGACGAACTTCGCAATCTCCTCCAGCTGAGCATCGGTAGCGCCTTTGTCGAGTACATTTAGATACTCGAAGGCTTGCTTCTGCAGGGTGACGAGCACACCGGCGATGACCTGCTTCCACTCAACGGTCTCAGGCTTCAGACGGTCGGGCACCACATTGTCGATGTTCTTGATGAAGATGACGTCGGCATCGATCTCGTTGAGGTTCTCGATAAGGGCTCCGTGACCACCGGGACGGAAGAGTAGGGAACCGTCGTCGTTGCGGAACGGGGTGTTGTCGGGATTGGCTGCAACGGTATCCGTAGACGGCTTCTGCTCGGAGAAGGTGATGTCGTACTTGATACCGTACTTCTTGGCAAACGAGTCTGCCTTCTCGGCTACCTTTGCCTTGAAGAGCTCCATGTGCTCGTGAGAGACGGTGAAATGTACGTGGGCCTCGCCGTTGGATGCGGCATAGAGGGCTCCCTCCACAAGGTGCTCCTCCATCGGAGTGCGGGCGCCTTCGGCATACTTGTGGAACAGCAGCAGACCCTTCGGAAGCTGACCGTAGTTCAGCCCCTCGGCCTTCAGCATGTTGGCAGCCACAGCCTTGTAGTTGCCTTCGGCGATGAGTGCCTTGATGCCCTTGCCTTCGTTCTTCTGGCAGATGGCATCGAGGGCCTCGTAGAAGGCGAACTTCTCGATGGAGTCGAAGTACTTCTTCTCGAAGTCGGTGGTGGGCACGTCGTAGTCGGCGTCAACGAAAGCGAACATGTTCTTGAACATGCGACTGGCGGCACCCGAGGCGGGCACGAACTTCACGATTTTGTTGCCTGCGGCCTTGTACTGGTTCCAGATGTCCTCATAATGTTTGCGCTCATCGGCATTGGGGGCGATGATGCCTCGTCCGATACCTGCGGCAGCCTCCAGCTTCAGGAAAGGGAATCCGGTTTTGAACTCGTTCAGCTGATTCTCGATCTGCTCAGGGGTGATACCCTTCTGGGCGATTTGTTTTAAGTCTTGTTGTGATAACATCATATAAAGTGGTTTTTTTGAATTGTTTTATGTATAAACTTGTGCAAAAATACGACTTTTTTTCAAATTCTGCGAATTATTTCAAAGAAAATTGTAACTTTGCCGTGAAATTCGTTGATTTATGGCCTCAATGTTCTTTTTCAGCCACACACAGAAGAAGGAAATGGCCGTCCAGACGGCTGCCATCCTGACCGATGAGATTGGTCTGGGAGGCGATGCTGTAACGGCTTGTCAGCTGATACCCGACGTGGACGACGGGCTCCTCACCATCGAGGATGCCAAGTCGCAGTATGGCGAGTCAGTATCCCGCATTCTGGAAGGTCTGGGGCGCATCCGACAGCTCTACGAGAAGAATCCGGCTGTGGAGAGTGAGAACTTCCGTAACCTGCTGCTCTCGTTTGCCGAGGACATGCGGGTGGTGCTCATTATGATTGCCGACCGTGTGAACCTGATGCGACAGATGAAGGCTTTCCTAGAAGAGGCTGACGACGAGAGTCGTACCGACCGTGAGGCCTTTGTCCAGGAGGTGTCGCAGGAGGCCGCTTACCTCTATGCGCCCTTGGCCCACAAGTTGGGACTCTACAACCTGAAGCGTGAGCTGGAGGACCTGTCGCTGAAGTACATGGAACACGATGCCTACTACCTGATCCGCGAGAAGCTGAACCAGACGAAAGCATCGCGTGATGCCTATATCGAGGCGTTCATCCGTCCTGTGGAGGAGAAGGTGAAGGCGGCGGGCATTAACTGCCATATCAAGGGTCGCACGAAGTCGATACACTCCATCTGGGAGAAGATGAAAAAACAGAAGTGCGGCTTCGAGGGTATCTACGACCTCTTTGCCATCCGCATCATCATCGACTGTCCCGAAGATAAGGAAAAGATGCAATGCTGGCAGGCCTATTCGATAGTGACGGATATGTACCAGCCCAATCCCAAGCGCCTGCGCGATTGGCTCAGCGTGCCGAAGTCGAATGGCTATGAGAGTCTGCATATCACGGTGCTCGGGCCGCAGCAGAAGTGGGTGGAGGTGCAGATTCGTACAGAGCGCATGGACGAGATTGCCGAGAAGGGCGTGGCTGCCCATTGGCGCTATAAAGGCGTGAAGGGTGAGGCAGGCCTTGACGAGTGGCTGGCCGGTGTTCGCACGATGCTGGAGCATGCCGACGGTCGGGAGGCGATGGACCAGTTCAAGATGGACCTCTATGAAGACGAGGTGTTCGTGTTTACGCCCAAGGGCGACCTCTATAAGTTCCCCGTCGGAGCCACCGTGCTCGACTTCGCCTATCATGTCCATTCGAAGATTGGCAATCAATGCACAGGCGGTCGCATCAATGGTAGGGTGGTGTCTATCCGTCAGCTGCTGAAGAGCGGCGACCAGGTGGAGATTCTCACTTCGTCGACGCAGAAACCCCGTCAGGAATGGCTCAACATCGTCAAGACCTCACGCGCCAAGTCGAAGATCCGTCTGGCCCTCAAGGAGACTCAGGTGAAGGACGGTCTCTTCGCCAAGGAGATGCTGGAGCGGAAGTTCAAGAACCGTAAGATCGAACAGGAAGAGGCGGTGATGTTCCACGTCATCAAAAAGCTGGGCTTCAAGGAGGTCAGCGACTTCTACAAGCAGATTGCCGACGGCCTGCTCGACGTGAATGCCGTCATAGATAAATATATAGAGGTACGCGAGGGTGAAAAGACGATTACGGGTGACAATGTGGCCCGTTCAGCCTCGGAGTTCGAACTCGACGAGTCGAAGTTCGCACCCCTGCCCACCCAAGTCTCCGATGACGTGCTCGTCATCGACCGCAACCTGAAAGGTCTCGACTACCAGCTGGCCCGCTGCTGTTCGCCGATCTACGGCGACCCGATCTTCGGCTTCGTCACCATCAGCGGCGGCATCAAGATCCACCGTCTCGACTGTCCTAATGCCCCGGAGCTGCGGCGCCGTTATGGCTATCGTGTGGTGAAGGCCCGTTGGAGTGGTAAGGGCTCGTCGCAGTACTCCATTACCCTGCGCGTGATCGGTACCGATGACATCGGCATAGTGAACAACCTGACGAGCATCATCTCCAAGGACGAGCGGCTGATCCTGCGCAGCATCAACATCGACTCGCACGACGGCCTCTTCAGCGGCAATCTGACGGTGATGCTCGAGGACACCTCGCGTCTGGAGGGACTGCTGAAGAAGCTCCGCACGGTGAAGGGCGTGAAGCAAGTGGAAAGAATCTGAAACTAACAAACCAACGATATGAAACGTCTGACTTTTTTGACAATGACTCTGACCATAGCCGTCATCTTCGGCTGCACACCGACAGCAGAACAACGTTACCAGCGTTATCTGGAGGATGTGGCCGACACTACGAACATGGAGTTCATCACGCCTGCGAAAGACAGCATTGAATTGGTTGACGATGAGATGGGTTCCTTTGACGATGGTGGGAGCATCTACACCATCCCGGAAATCCCTCAGGAGCGCAGCGTCAACATGAATGCCGACAATTACGAGGTTGAGAAGATGATGATGGGGAAGGAGTGAATCATTCCCTATAGAGCCATCGGAGCAGGCTGTTGATCCATCTGATGGAGAAACGGAACCATCGGAAGGTGCTTTGCTCCTTTCCGCCGAAGCGCAGGATAAATTCGCGGAAGGGATTCTTTGAGAAAGGCAGGCCGACATCCATGAAGCACATGTGCTGGAACCCCCGCTGATAACAGTCCTGCATCGTGTCCCAGATGGTCATCACGTCGGGATGGACCGCCATATAGGATTTTCTTCTGAAGGCGGAATACCACAGGTAGGCATTCCCCTCACTATAGACGACTGCCGCGCAGCCGATGACCTTGTTGTGGTATTTGGTGACAAACAGCCTTCCATCCTTACCCTCCATGATGCGTTGGAAGAACCGATCGTCGGGGATATAGCGCTTGGGTTTCAGCAGGTTGTGCTTCCGCAGCAGCTTCAGGAACTCCTTGAAGTCGTTGTCGCTGCTCACCTCGTTGGTGATGACCCCCTTCGCGCGGGCATTGTCGATGCGCTTCTGCAGCTTCTCGTTGATCCGTTCCTCTGGGGCATGACTGTGGAGGGAGTTGTGGATGCTCATCCAATGGACGGGGAAGAACTGCTGCTGTTTCAGCTGGCGGTAGCCGGTCATCTTCTGACTCAGGTTACTCACCTCGATATAGAATGTCCGTTTGTTCAGCAACCGCGTCAGCGCCTCGAGCATCATGCCGAACAGCTGGTCGCGGGGATAGTCGGCATCACGGTAGTAGACACCTTCGCCCAGCACGCGACAATGGATCAGCAGGAAGGGAGGGAAGAGGAAAGTGCGGTAACGCACAATGCCAAGCATGTGACTCACCAAACGCCCCTCACCGTCGGCAACCACCACCATATAGGGTTTCTGGCGAGAGGCCTGACGGCTAATCTCAAAGAGCCTGCTGCTATGGAAGAAGTTCGTATCGTCCAATGGCGGCAAGTCCTCCGTCTTACGGTAAACGGTTGTCGTCAGCTTGTTCATACTGCAAAAGTAGCAAAAAAGTGTCATAGATTTCACGGATTAACTAAGATTAATATTTATTTCGTGATTTTCGAAGTCTTCTGTGGGCGAAAATGCTTAACTTTGCAGCGAAAATCAATCAGACGACATCATGACAACATTCAAAGACCTGGCGCAGCAGCGCCGTAGCCATCGCAAGTTCACCGACGAGGAGATCGATGCGGAAGACCTGAAGCTCATCCTGCGGGCAGCCCTCATGTCACCCACTTCCAAGAGCCAGCGCGCCTGGCAGTTTGTGGTGGTCGACGATAAACTCGACCTCGAGAAACTCTCCGATGCCAAGAACCTCGGCTCGCAGTTCCTCAAGGATGCCCCCGTGGCCATCGTTGTGTTGGGTGATCCCATGCAGAACGACTGTTGGGTGGAGGACGGTTCCATTGCCGCCATCTCCATGCAGTACCAGGCAGAAGAGTTGGGACTGGGCTCCTGTTGGATTCAGATGCGCGGCCGTGGTCTCGACGACGGCACACCGGCTGATACCGTCATCCGCGGCATCCTCGATATCCCCGACAATCTGAACTGTCTGTGCATCATCGCCGTAGGCCATTGGACCGATGAGCGCAAACCCCAGAGCGAGGATAAACTGAAATGGGAGAATGTGCACTTGAATAAGTTTTAGTTTTCAGATGATATGATCAATTATGATTTAAATAAGATCAAGGCGATTATCTTCGATATCGACGGAGTGCTGAGTGCTGAGACCATCCCGATGGATGCCGACGGTGCGCCCATGCGAACGGTGAACATCAAAGACGGCTATGCCATCCAGCTGGCTATGAAGCTCGGTCTGCGGATTGCCATCATGACGGGGGCCAAGGTAGAGAGTGTGCGCCACCGTTACGTGGGTCTGGGCGTAGAGGATGTCTATATCGCTTGTGCGGTGAAGATTCAGACCTATAACCAGTTCCTGGCGAAATACGGCCTCACCGATGAGGAGGTGATGTACATGGGCGACGATATCCCCGACCTGGAGATCATGCGTAGGGTAGGGTGCCCGGTCTGTCCGAAGGACGCTTGTCCGGAGATCAAGGAGGCGAGCCTGTATGTCAGCGACAAGAAGGGTGGCTATGGCTGTGGACGGGATGTCATTGAGCAGACATTGAGAGCCCAAGGGAAGTGGGTGATGAATGCGAAGGCCTTCGGGTGGTAAGACAGAGTAATATTTAAAGACATAGGACTCGCGTAAGCGCTTGCTACCGAAGGGACGCAAGAACATATTAACATATTCTTTTTTAGACAAAAGAACATAAGAACATATTATAATAATATCAAGATATTGAGATATAAGATTATATTGGCGAGTAATTCGCCGAGGAGGAAGGAACTGCTGGCGGGGCTGGGGATGCCATTCGAGGTCAAGGTGCTGAAGGATATCGACGAGTCGTATCCTGAGGACCTGCCCGTGAGTGAGGTAGCCCTGTATATCGCTGGCAAGAAAGCCGACGCCTATCGCGATACGCTGGCCAACGATGAGCTCGTGATTACCGCCGACACCGTGGTCATCGTGGGGGATGATATCCTCGGCAAGCCCGTCGACGAGGCCGATGCTGCCCGCATGCTGCGACTCCTCAGCGGTTGCACCCATCAGGTGACCACAGGCGTCTGCATGCTCACGACCACGCAGGAACGGCGCTTCGCTGTCACAACCGATGTAACCTTCAAGGAACTCTCCGACGAAGAGATCCACTATTATATCTCCCATTACAAGCCCTTCGACAAGGCGGGGGCCTATGGCATCCAGGAGTGGATCGGCTATATCGGGGTGACAGGGCTGCAGGGCAGCTACTATAACGTGATGGGGCTCCCCGTCCAGCGCATCTACGAGACACTTAGACAGTTAGACAAATAGACAAAAAAAGACAACTAGACGTATAGATTAAAATGATCAGGAAATCAACAATATACCTGCTGCTTCTCACTTCTCTCTTCTCACCTCTATCTTCCGTTTTCGCGCAGAAAAAGCAGATGGCTGAGGCTGAGAACTATCTCCGCAGCGGCAAGAATTTCGACAAGGCTGAGCAGCTGATGACGAAGTTGCTGAAAGACTCTGTCAACCGGCAGAATCCCCGCATCTACAACCTCTGGCTGCAGGCCGTCGAGAAGCAGTATGACGCCCTCAACGAGAAGATGTACAAGCATCAGGCCATCGACACCACGCAGCTCTTCACGTTGACGCGCCGCATCTTCACCATCGCAGAGCGTCTTGACTCCATCGACATGCAGCCCGACAAGAAGGGAAAGGTGAGCCTCAACTACCGCAAGGACAACGCCGGACGGCTTATCGGCTATCTGCCGAACCTCTTCTTCGGAGGGGCACATCATCTGCGCAAGGGTCGCTTCCAGACGGCCTACGAGTTCTTCGAGACCTATATCGACTGTGCCCGTCAGCCGCTCTTCTCCGACCATGATCTCATCAAAAGCGACCCCCGGATGGACGAGGCCGCCTACTGGGCCACCTACTGCGGCTACCGTCTGAACGACCCCGTGCTCACGCTCCGTTATCACGAGCTGGCCCGGCGCGACACCACCAAGCTCGAGTTTACCCTCCAATATGCCGCCGAGGCATGGAACCGCCTGGGCGACGAAGCCCGATACGGCGAACTCCTCTGGGAAGGCTTTGCCTTCTTCCCGAAGTCAACCTATTTCTTCCCCCGTCTGATGGACACCTACACGCGGAAAGGCAACTACGAGCAGGCACTCTCGGTGGTCGACGAGGCCCTGAAGGCCGACTCGCTCAGCGAACTCTTCCTCTATGCCAAGTCCACCATGCTGCTAAACCTCGGTCGCTATGCCGAGAGCCTGGACTACAGCAAGCGCCTGCTGACCCTCAACGACCAGATGGCCGATGCCTACTATAATGCCGGTACGGCTTGCCTGAACATCATCCTGAAGATGGACTCGCGCAAGCACAAGAAACAGATCAAGAAGATGTACCAGAAGGCCCAGACTTACATGGAGACCTACCGTCAGATGGCTCCCGAGGCCAAGGACAAGTGGGGCATGGCCCTCTATCGCATCTACTTCAATCTGAACCTCGGCAAGCAGTTCGATGAAATCGACAGGCTGCTGAGGTGATGTTCAGGCTCGAAAAGGGGCTATTCTTGTTAATTATTTATAAAAGTCATCATCTGTAAACCGTAAACTGTAAACGGTAAACAAAAAAACCGTATCTTTGTAGGATAGAAAATGTTATTAACGTCTAAAACAAAGAATATTAGTAATTATGGCAGACAATGCACAACTGATTGCCCAGTGTGAGGCAAGAGCGAAGGAGTGGCTCAGCCCGGCCTTCGACGAAGAGACAAGAAAAGAAGTACAGGCCATGCTCGACGCAGAGGACAAGACCGCCCTCATCGACGCATTCTATCAGAACCTGGAGTTTGGTACCGGCGGACTGCGCGGCATCATGGGTGCAGGCACCAACCGCATGAACAAGTACATCGTGGGCATGGCCACTCAGGGCTTTGCCAACTATATCCTGAAAGCCTTCCCTGGCAAGCAGAGCTCGGTGGTTGTAGGCCACGACTGCCGTAACAACGGCCGCATGTTTGCCGAGACCGTTGCCGACATCTTCTCTGCCAACGGCATCAAGGTATACCTCTTTGAGAGCCTTCGTCCGACACCAGAGATCTCGTTTGCCATCCGGCAGCTCGGATGCCAGGCTGGTGTCAACGTCACCGCTTCTCACAACCCCCGCGAGTACAATGGCTACAAAGCCTATTGGGACGATGGTGCACAGGTATTGGCTCCCCATGACAAGGGCATCATCGACGAGGTGAACAAGGTGAAGATCGAGGACGTGAAGTTCGAGGGCAACAAGGAACTCATCGACATCATCGGCGGTGAGATGGACTGGGATTACCTGCAGGCTGTCAAGGAGGCTATGGTTGATCAGGATGTCATCCTGCGCCAGAAAGACCTCAACATCGTCTACTCTCCGATGCACGGCACAGGTCGCGTCATCATCCCTGAGGCTCTGCGCTCATGGGGCTTCCAGAACATTCATGTCGTGCCCGAGCAGATGGTCATCGACGGTAACTTCCCCACCGTTGTCAGCCCTAACCCCGAGAATGCTGAGGCCATGACTCTTGGCATGAAACTCGGTACGCGCCTGAATGCCGACCTCGTGATTGCCTCCGACCCCGATGCCGACCGTCTAGCCATCGTATGCCGCAATCCGAAGGGTGAATGGGAGATTCTCAACGGCAACCAGACATGCATGATGTTCTCTTGGTACATCATCGCCAACAAGAAGAAGCTGGGACAGCTCAAGGGCAACGAGTTCCTCGTGAAGACCATCGTCACCACCGAGGAGATTGCCGAGATCGCCAAGAAGAACGGCGTAGAGCTGCGCGACTGCTATACAGGCTTCAAGTGGATTGCCAACGAGATCCGCATCTCAGAAGGTGTCAAGAAGTACATCGGCGGAGGTGAGGAGTCGTTCGGATTCCTGCCGTTCGACAAGGTGCGCGACAAGGACTCCCCCGCCAGCATCTGCCTCATTTGCGAGATTGCTGCCTGGGCCAAGGACAACGGTATGACGCTCTACGACCTGCTGATGAACATCTACGCAGAGTACGGCTTCTCGAAGGAGAGCACCATCAACGTGGTGAAGCCCGGCAAGACCGGCGCTGACGAAATCAAGCAGATGATGGTCGACTTCCGCGCCAACCCGCCGAAGGAGCTGGGTGGCGAGCCCATCGTGCTGTGGAAGGACTATCAGACGCTGGAGGGCAAGAAGGCCGACGGCAGCGTGGAGAAGCTCAACATGCCCACCACAGCCAACGTGCTCCAGTGGTTCTGCGCCGACGGCACGAAGATATCCGTCCGTCCCTCAGGCACCGAGCCGAAGATCAAGTTCTACTGTGAGATCAAGGATGCCAGCTTCAAGGGCGCAGCCGACTACGAGCGTTGCTCAAAGGCCGCCGAGGAGCGCATCGAGGCCATCAAGAAGAGCCTCAGCCTCTGATCCCAGAATCCTATCCGCCTGTATTGCCACAGACAGCATTCAGGCCAATGCCCATAATAATCCCCCGAGCCTTTTCAGCCCGGGGGATTCTCCTTTTGTGTGGAAACGACTAACCGTTGCCCTGCTGGTCGGCAGCCGGAGCCAGCACGTAGGAGAGGGGAGTCTTCTTCTGGAAGCGCTTCTGCTTACCACCTACGGTACGCACCTCGCTCTCCACCAGGTAACCCCACTCGAAGACACACTCCTTCTTCAGGGCCCTTGAGGTGAGCTCCTCACCCTTGGTGTTCTCCCCGAGGAAGTTGATCTTGATGCCGTTGATCATGGCATCTGCACCACCGGCCACGGCATCGGCGAGGTTCGCCTTGCCCAGCTTCTGACCGTCCACGCTCGGAGAGAACGTGCCGAAGCCGTCGAGCTTCACGGGCTGACCCTCACGCAACAGGTGCGTCATACATGAAACGAGCTCACCCAGAACCAGCTCACACATCTCCTTACTCGAGATCTTGCCGTGTTCAGTCATGTGCTTTGCGAGACCCTTCAGGTTCAGGGGCTCCTTGGAATCGACCTCGGCGAAGTACTTACCGTAGGCCGTGGAGTCATCGTTCTTGTTCTGTCGAAGATTGATGACCATAGGAACATTTGATCTTGCCATACTTTAAATGTTTTTCATAGCATTAGACCTTATGCGGCGAACTACTCCGGGTCGCCGCCTCCCGCTTTTTATTATGCTACAAAGGTACGACTTTTTTCTGAATTATGCAAACATTTTGCCAATTATTTTCGTTAAAACATCAAAAAGGCATTGAGGCTGGTTCGTGGTGTGGCGTCAATACGAGTAGCATACAACGTCCTTTTGTCTTTTCCTAGAAATCGAGTCGTTATTTCGTGAAAAAGTCCTGTTTGCCGTTCTTTCGAGGTGACTTGTATTGCATAGAAACCGTGTAGGAACAGAATCTTCTTCATAACACAATTCTTATTCGTAGGCATATACAAGCCCGTACTTCTCATGCAGTTTGCGAAGTGAGCCATCTGACTTCATCTGACGGATGACATTGTTCACCATCTGTAGCAAGTCCTCCTGTCCTTTCTGCATCAGGACA
>JAEETC010000182.1 GCA_016286585.1 Prevotella sp.
GCACGGTCGTAGTCTTGTATGGCTTCTGGGAATTTCTTCTGATTGATGCGGCAAAGGGCCCTGACCTCATAG
This sequence comes from Prevotella sp., assembly GCA_016286585.1. GTDB lineage: Bacteria > Bacteroidota > Bacteroidia > Bacteroidales > Bacteroidaceae > Prevotella. The sequence goes on from JAEETC010000182.1 coordinate 73, forward strand.
GCACTGACTACATAGGGATTGCGTTCAATGGCTTCGGAACAGTCGGCCTCGGCCCCCCGATAATCTTCAAGGTAATATTTGGCCACACCTCGGAAGAACCAAGGTTCATAGAGCCAAGGCTTCTGGCTGATGGCCTGATTGAAGTATTGGATGGAGAGCACATAGTCCTCATAATAGAGGGCTGAACGCCCAATCATCACCAGACGATCGGTGTTGAACTGGGCATATAAAGGTAAAAAGGTAAAAAGGTAAAAAAGTAAAAAGCAACCAAACCGCTTACCTTTTATACCCAAGGTATTATTCATATGCAGCATGTTTTACCTTTTTACCTTTTTGCAATTTTACTTTTTTACCGATTTTGTCTTGTAACCACAGCGGTATCGCCCTTGAATCAACGCACGCAACTTGCTCTTGATTAGTTGCTTACGAAGAGGCGAAATGTGGTCAACGAACATCTTTCCATCCAGATGATCGAACTCATGCTGCATGACGCGGGCCAGATATCCCTCAATCCATTCGTCATGATGCTGGAACTGTTCATCATCCCACTCCACATGGATGCGGGTAGGACGGACTACTTTTTCATGGATGGCAGGTAGCGACAAGCAGCCCTCTTCCGACGTATCAGTATGATCCTCGTCGTATTCGATAATATGAGGATTGATAAACACCTGACGGAATCCTTTATACTCAGGCAGATCTTCAGAAAGGACATCAAGATCAATGACCGAGAGGCGGATAGGTTTCCCTATCTGCGGAGCAGCAAGTCCGATGCCATCCGATTCGGCCAGTGTCTCCCACATATCGGCAATCAGATCTTTGAGCTGGGGATAATCAGGAGTGATATCTTCTGCTACCTGACGAAGCACAGGCTGACCATATATATAAATAGGTAATATCATTTACAATTAAACAATTTACAGTTTACAATTTGCGGGAGCGGAGATAGTCTTCCAGGATGATGGTGGCAGAAATTTCATCCACGAGTGCCTTGTCCTGACGGGCTTTCTTCTTCAGACCGCCGTCCAGCATCGCCTGATGGGCCAGCACAGAGGTGAACCGCTCGTCATAATACTCTATGGGCACTTCTGGGACTGCCTTTCTCCAACGAGCCACAAACTGCTGAACTCGTTGCAGGTTCTCACTTGGCTGACCATTAGGCTGTCTAGGCTCACCGATAATGATCCGCTCCAGCGGTTCCTTAGCACGGTAGGCCTGCAACCAGTCGAATAGCTCTGATGTTGAAACAGTCGCCAACCCTCCTGCTATCAGCTGAAGAGGGTCGGTGACTGCTATTCCGGTGCGTTTCTTACCGTAATCGATGGAAAGTATCCTCACCTACTTGCGCTCCTTAACGTTGGTTATAGAGAAGCCAAGCGTCAGGATAGGTATTACGGAGCTGGTCGCGGCTTACGACGGCATCAGCCTTGTTGGCAAATGAAGAGGCAACGACACGATACATGTTCTTTTCCTCATTCTTCACGACCTGAGCATTGTAACCTGCATCACGCAGACGCTGGTAGAGCCCCTCTGCATTGGAAAGCAGGCCAAATGAGCCAACGACCACGCTAAAAGCATTCAGACCATTGCCACGAATCACCTGGACGCTCTCCTGACGGACAGAGATGTTGTCAAGATTGTCTACGACGCGTGCCTGATCAACGGGTTTTGCTTCAACAGGAGCTACGACAGCTTCCTGTCCGGTAGTCGACTGCTGATTGGCAGTGTCGTACTGCTTTGCTTTCTCGTAAGCCTTTTTATAGGCACTCTCACTAGATTTACAGCTTGTAAAAGCCACTGCGGCACATAAGCCCATGCAGATAAGTGTGTACTTTTTCATTTGTTTTTATTGTTTAGAGTGTTTATAATCTAATTTTGGTGCGAAATTACAAAATATCAGTCAAAATCAAGTAAAAAAGGCACATAAAGTTTGTTAAATCAGGGAAAACATCACTTTTTTAGAAAAAAATTGAGACTTTTTTGCTTTACAACGGAAAAGTTTTGTATATTTGCACAACAAAAGAATTATTTCACTAACAAAACAATTGAACGTATGAAAAGTTTAGGTTACCTTAGCGCATTCCTCGGCGGAGCCATCGCCGGCGCAGCCCTTGGCATTCTCGTTGCCCCAGAAAAGGGTCAGGACACACGTGTGAAGATTACCGATGCCATCGAGGATTTCCTTAAGAAGCACAACATCAAGCTTAGTCGCAAGGAAGTGGTGGATCTGGTAGACGACATCCAGGACGCTGCTGAGGACGAGTAATCTGTTTAAGGTTTACAAATGCTTTCCAGCGACAAGAATGTTGAGACCATCGCTCAGTTGGTCGAGGTACTGAAGCACTATCTCGGTCTTCAGACTGAATATGTGAAGCTTGACGTGATAGACAAGGTGGTACGACTATTGACAGCTGCCACCTTGACTATCTTGTTTTTCCTTTTCATCATCGCCATACTGTTGTACCTCTCCTTTGGCATCGCCTGTTGGATGGCTACATGGCTCGGAATGGCCACAGCATTCCTGATCGTATCTGGAGTCCATCTATTGTTGTTTGTGCTTTTCATTATCTTTCGCAAGACATGGATTGAGAAGCCATTGGTGCGGTTTCTTGCCAGTTTATTCATGAACTAAGATATCTTTCACATGCTTCCCGTCAAGAAACCAACCCGCAAATACCACACGCTGGAAGAAATCCGTCTCAGGAAGGAGGAACTCGCCAACGCGATCCAGCAAGACAGCACAAAGTTCAGTTCCTTGTGGAACCAGGCCTTCATCAAGCGTGAAGGGAGTACGAAGGGTGAGTATATTTCTGGTCTGATTGCGAACAGTATCACGGCTATCGATGCTTTTCTGTTGATTCGGAAACTGATGAAAGGCTACGGGACTCTGTTCGGCAAGTCTGAAAAGAAATCCAAGAGGAAACATTAGGGCATGAAAAAAGGGTCACCGCTGTGACCCAAAACCTTTGTTAACCTTAAATCTAATACTATGAAAAACACGATGCAAAGATACGATATTTTTCCTATCCGCCAAACATTTATACCGAAAAAGTGCTGTTATTAAATACTTATTAACCATTCAAAGGGGTTAATAAATACTTTTTCACAGTTAAAGCATCACAATCTGTCCGTCGTAAGCCAAGTCTATTCCTTCAGGAAGCATCTTATTGACTTGTTCGTGCAAGCCAATATCGTGACACATATGGATGAGCAATGTCTTTGGGGCACCTACCCTTTTGGCAAAGGCAACAGCATCGTCGACCAGTTGATGGGAGTGGTGAGGCTTTGTGAAACGGAGTGCATTCACCACCAACAACTGCGTTCCTTCAAGATACGCCATCTCTGTCTCTTCGATGGACTTCATGTCTGTGATATAGGTTAGCGGACCTATGCGATAGCCAAGAATGGGCAGTTTACCGTGCATCACTTCAATAGGCATAATGTCAAAATCCCCGATACGTAAAGGATGATGTGGCAGGATCTCATGCAGTCCAATGGCAGGCACACCTGGATAACGATGCTCAGCAAAACAGTAAGGCAGCATTTCCAGCATAGACTCCTTTGCATGAGGATCAGCATAGACGTTGATTTCGCCAAACTGACAATAGGGACGGATATCGTCCATACCTCCCATATGGTCATAATGCGAATGGGTAATCAGGATGCCGTCAATCTTTCGGAAGAGTTGTGAGAGTATCTGCTGCCGGAAATCAGGCCCACAGTCGATGAGCAGACGGGTGGTATCGCTTTCTACCAATGCAGAACAACGCAGACGTTTGTCTCTGGGGTCCTTACTCTGACAGACCTCACACTGGCAACCGATCACTGGCACACCACACGAAGTTCCCGTTCCTAAAAATGTCAATTTCATCTGTAAACCGTAAACTCTATATAATATTCACTTCTGGGTGTATATCGATGCCGAACTTATCCTTGACATCCTTCTGGATGGTCTCACAGAGCGCAACAATCTCAGACCCAGTGGCACCACCGCGATTGACAAGCACCAGAGCCTGTTTGTCGTGGACACCAGCGCGCCCCAAGCTCTTACCTTTCCATCCACATTGCTCAATCATCCATCCGGCAGGGATCTTTTCATGACGCGAGTCCACTTTGTAGTGTGGCATCTGAGGATACTGCGTTGCCAGTTTCTCATATCTCTTACGCGTGACCACAGGGTTCATGAAGAAGCTGCCGGCATTACCCTCAACCTTTGGGTCAGGCAGTTTGGCGTTCCTGATCTCTATAATGATATCACGCAATTGCTGGGCGGTAGGTTCGCTGATGCCTTTACGTTCCAATTCCGAACGTATATTGCCATAATCAAGATGCGGATGAAATGTCCGCGACAACCCGTAAGTCACCCTGGTAATCAAGAAACGGTTCTTCCAGTCTTTCTTGAAGCGACTCTGCCTGTAGCCGTATTCGCACTCCTCGTTGCCCAGCATCCAGGTCTTTCCTGTAGGGATCTCTATCATCCATACACAGAGAATCAGGTCACTGGCCTCCACACCATAAGCTCCGATATTCTGTACAGCGCTGGCACCTACATCGCCAGGAATCAGCGACAGGTTTTCCATACCATAATAGCCGGCATTAATGCTGGTGGCAACCATATCGTCCCAGACTTCTCCACTACCGCAGGTCATACGCTCACAGAAATAGTCTTCCTCAAAGTCATATCCTTTGATGCCTGAACGCACCACGATACCATCGAAGTCTTTCGTCAGCAACAGATTACTGCCTTCACCTATTATTATATATGGTTGCTTCGATTTCCTCAGGATCTTTGCCACTTCGATGGCCTCAAAGTCGTCATCATATTGCAGGAAACGATTACACTTGACATCGATGCCAAATGTGTTATGCGCTTTCAGACTATAATTGCGAAAATCCTTCACCTTTTTACTTTTCTACGTTGTCATTTTCGTCAGCATCCATCTGCCGCCAACTTTCTTGAACCGCAGTTCCAGCTCCAGTCCGTTAGCCACGCCACGCATCAGAAAGATCTTCTGATTACCTTCTGGCACTTGTTTGCCGTAGATGATGTTATAAAGCACCTTTTCGGGCAGCTGTGGTGCGAAAGCCTCCCATGTATCTGGCGTAATCACACCTTCCATCATGTTAAAATCATCGTCTGGATCAGGTCCGATAAACTCGACTGTCTCATTGATGCTCCTGACCTGAAAGGCGCTATCGGAGACAAATTGTTTGTAAAATGCGAGGAATGAGGCATTAGCGTTGGTCTCGAGAGGATTCATCCTCACCTCACGCATCATCCAGGCTCCACGGATGCGCTGGAAATAAAAGTCCTTCACCTCATTCTTCTGCAGCATGATCTTTTCCACGACAGCCTCATTCACAGCCGTGTCCTTCATGTGAGCCATCTGGTCGTCATCACCAAAGAGCAGCGTATAATATCCCTGACGCATGAAGAAATGCTCCATCTTCCACTGCGACTTCTCCGTCAGCGTTGTCTTGCCGTCCACCTGAGTTACCCGCAAGGGAAACACGATGCGCTCATACTGCAACCGTTTGTTAGCCACAAAGTTGAAGACAAAGTCGTCAAACATCGCATCGGCGGCCCTGGGCATAGGGGTCTCGGTAATCAGCTGTTCCAGCGTGTCGACCATAGCTGTATCTGTGGAGTCTGCCACAGAATCGGGCGACACTTCATCATCTGCGTTGGTCTGCTTTCCTGTACATGAAAAGGTCAGCAGCACGACAGCTAACGTTGGCCAAAGGATCTTCTTCATCTTCTCTAAGAGTCTTCTGTTCTTTTTTCTGCGATTCTCTCTAATTTTTCGGCAAAATTACACATAATTTTAGACATAAGAACATAAGAACAGATATTTTTTTTGTTTCTTTTGTACTTTTGTCTAAAAAAATAAGTACCTTTGCACGCAAATTTGATAAAATCGCTAATATGAGTATACTTGACAAGATAGACGAACTGCTGAAAGAAGTGCAGGATCTGAGTGCTAAGAATGCCGACGAAGTGGAACAGCTTCGCCTGCGTTTCCTCAGTAAAAAGGGAGAGATCACCGAGCTGATGAATGAATTCCGCAACGTGGCTGCCGA
>JAEETC010000183.1 GCA_016286585.1 Prevotella sp.
AACCATATACCAAACCTGTCGACCCATACGCAGTCAAACTGTTCCGCCAGCGATGGTACATGCTTGCTGACAATCATGAGCGCATGTCGATCTATTCGCTCGACCGTATGTTTTCAGCCAAAATCACTGATACGCGTTTCCATCGCCCAGCCGACTTTTCACCTGCTGAATACTTTGCTGAATACTTCGGCACGATGACCGACGGTACACCCATGAAGCATGTCGTGCTGAAAGCCCACGGAAAGATGGCCAACCTGATACGCACGCTGCCCCTGCACGCCTCGCAACGCGAGCATGAAAGTGGTGATGGATACACGATTTTCTCACTCGACATACGACCCACCATTGACTTTATCAGTGAACTGATGTCGAAGATGGATGGTCTCGATGTGCTGGAGCCAGCCAGTCTGAAGGCGAAAATCCACCAGATCATGAAAGCTGCCCTTGAACGGAATCCCTAAAAAAATGTTGATGAGATGATGATTATTCGATAAAAAAGTGTATCTTTGCAGCAGTTTACAATTATATCAGACTGTATATGGGAAAGGATTTGCATAAGAATGTTGTTAATGACGCGGCTATAGCCCATACTTATGGGATGAGTGATGAGTTGCGGGATAGCGGGTTGCTGAGTACAATTTCAGGTCTGAGCAGCCAGGACAAAGCATGCCTGATTCGTTTTATTCATGAAACAGAGAATCCGAATCTGGACAACTTTGAAGAGATCAATGACGATATGCAGCCATATACTATGGAAGAGTTGAATGCCCGCATTGATGAGACCGAAGCAGAAATAGATCGTGGAGAAGGAAAATCATTTGAAGAAATGATGAATGGTTTTAGAGAACAACTCCTATGGCTAAAGTAAAGTGGCATAAAAGAGCTGAGAAAGAACTCTATCGATATCTTGTCAAAGGTTATCTTGAATTTGGCGAGGCTACTGCAAACAAGTTCTCTTCTAAAGTAGCCTCTCTTAATGAAGATCTTTCGAAATACCCAGAAACAGGATTCCCTGAACCGCTTTTGAAAGACAGAAAGAGACTATATAGGGCACGTCATATCTTAAAACGCTTTAAGTTGATATACTATTACTCAGAAAGTTCTGACACAGTACACGTTGCTGATATTTGGGACACCAGGCGCGAACCATCCAAACTTGCGAACAGGATCAGGTAGTTGACACAAAGGGGTCAGGCACTTTTGTGTCAAAAGTTAATATTACTTAATTTCGGGCAGTTTTTTCTGAGGTGTACAGACTTACCGTACACCTCACGTTTTTCTTTGCAGCCAAAATCAATGAATAATTTAAAAAGTAAAGATTATGGCTGGATTGTTTTTTATGTTTGTATTAGCAGTGGTGCTTGTCAATATGATGAGCGGCTACTCGGAGAGTGTATCTAATAATTAATATGTTTTACTAATGATTAAAAGGATTAACTGAAAATGGAAGTAAACATTGAACTGTTGAAAGAATGGCGCGACGATGCCAAAAGCGCGCTCAAGAAGGAGATTGGCTGTCTGGAGTCGAAGCATGGTCTTCTTAGCAGCTATATGGGGGTGTTGGATGCCGTGGACGAACTGATCTCTGAGAATGACGACCTGAGAGAGGATTTGGAAAGGAAGCAATCTGAGATTGACGATCTGTCGGAACAGCTGAGGCAGGCGGAGGCAGAGAACACCTCCCTGCGTATGCAAATGCTGAGCGAGACGGGCGACCTTCGTCAGCAGCTGGTGGAGGCGCAGGAGCAGAGTCTGGAGGTCAAGTCGAAACCGATGGAGATTCACAACCATTTTGAGTCGGGCAGCACCTCGCAGGTGTTTAATGATAAGGTGAATGGTAGATTCGCAAAGGGTAATGACAAGAAAAAGAAGGAGAAGAAGAGATGGAAGAGAATGGTAAGAAAAGTGTTGTAAACCACTTCGAGGCAGGATCCAACTGCCAGGTGTTTAATGGTAACATCAGCGGTTGTACGTTTGCCATGCCCGGGTCGAACGTCATTCAGCAGGTTCCCGAACCCTCAGTGGCAAAGGACGATGAGCAGCCCGACGTGTCGACATTGGTGGCATGCGTCGATGGCGTACGTCTTTATTTCTGGAGTGACAGCTCGATGGCCGTCATCTTCTGCGTCTGTCGCGACTGCTATGATTATGCCAACAACATGAGTCAGTTTGAACGTGACTTTCAATGTCAGGAAGGTCTGCTGTCGAATACGTTCAGGAACAATACCTATATGCGTATGAGTGTCGACAAGTGGGAGAAGATGGGCGTGAAGGCTCGCGTGCTGCGACTGGTCGAAGCCTATAAAAATGCTGTTGAGGAACGTCTGAAATCTTAAAACCTACAGATAAACCTACATAACCTACAGAAATACCTACAGAGGTGCATGTCATTGTTTCATGCACCTCTTTTTTGTGCTTAATTTTGCACTGTCAACGAACGGAAACGGGGTTTGGACAAGCGATCTTTGACTTACTGAAACAAAGGACACGGCGGGAAGGCCCGGACGAAAAAAAATAGTATGCTGGGGCTTGGCTCTGGCAAGAGAATTCGTTAACACATGTGTGCGCAGGTGCACGTGTACATTTATTCATTTTAAAAACAACAAAAAGTTATGAAACAGACAGCAATGACAATTAGCATTAACAGTAGTGTAAACAGCAATCAGAATGGTGAGCAGCGCATGACCTCGCTGGAGATCGCGCAGCTCTCAGGTAAGCAGCACAAGGATGTGCTGAAGGCCATCCGAAACATGGAGTCGGCATGGGAGAAAGTCAACGGGCGCAATTTTGCGCTGGTTGATTATAAGGACCAGAAGGGCGAGCTTCGGCCTTGCTATCTGCTCTCGAAGACCGAGTGCTTGTACATCGCCACGAAGTTCAACGACGAGGCTCGTGCCAAGCTCGTTCTCCGCTGGGAAGAACTCGAGAGACTGCGGATAGCTGAGATGGAACACCCTAAGCAGAAGGTGAAGGAGATCCGGTTGCTGACATGCGATGAGGAGATCCTCGACGAGGCCGACGATATCCTGGGTGACGAGCTGGCAAAGCTGAACCGTTACAGCCGGTTCTGTCACACGGCATCGGAGATCGCAAAGGTCTTTGGCATGGACGGAGCAGACCTGAACTCCTTCCTGGCAGACAAGAACATCATCCGATGGGCAAAAGGGCAGTGGCGGCTCACCCAGAAATACAAGAACCTGGGACTGACTGAGGATCGCTACAAATACGTTCATAGCCTGAACGGGCAACGCAAGCTCGTCTCGTATCTCGTATGGACGGAAAAAGGGAGACAGTTTGTATTGGGCCTAATTCAGTGAATAGTGATGGAGACGGTATTGAATCAGTATCACATTCGCGTGAGGAAGTGGTGCGCCTCGTGCGAGCATAAGGAGGTGGACAATGAAGGGACGCGCATCTGTTCAGGAATGATGCTGAAGGTGCCGCAGAACTTCATCTGTCCGAAATGGCAGATGAGCGACGGTATGAAGAATGCTGGTAAAGGGGGAGGTGTGGTGCGCCTTATAGGCACTACAGAAGTCATTATTCATTAACCCGAGTCGGAGGAATGAGCGAAGGTGGGAAAGTATCCGGATAGAAATTGAGCTCAACTGAAAAACACATCGCTTTCCGATGCTCACAAATTCGACAAAATTTATGCGAAAGTACATTGAAATTTCAGAAGAGGTTATCGCACGCCTCGTCAGTGGAAAGTGCGTAGAGGGTTCACTTCGTCGTGATGAGTGGACAGGTAAAGTAACGTTCAAGGCTTTCAACCGCCAGCCGCGTAAGCGTATTAAGGACATGCTCATCAAAAAGCTGCCCTGGGGATGGCTTAAGGAGTCGCAGGAGCGTATCAAGGTGTATGGCAGTTTCCCCAAGGATATGGGTACGGCGCAGGTGATGTGTCTGCTCGAAGAGCACAACCGCGATGCGAAGAACGCCCTTATTGAGCGTGAACTGGACATCATCGAGTTTTGTTAACTGTTAGACAGAAGGACAGAAGATTATGGGATTTTGTTATCAGAAGAATTTCTTTAATCCGACGTTGCCTGTAGACGAAGCGCAATTCTTTGCGCTCGTCAAGGCGACGAAATGGAATGAAGCCATTGACAAGTTCCGTGAGACTGGCGATCAGAAGCTGAAACGTGGGTTGCCTGCGTTTATCTTCCAAGCCACCTTCGACGAGACGGAATCGAAAAAGGGGGTAGTGGGTGCCTGGCGCAAGCAGAGTGCAACACACTTGACTGGACTTGTGGTGATGGACATTGACCATGTCGACGACCCCAAGGCGGTTTTTGATTCTTGGCACGGATCACACGGATGGTCACGGATTTTGCTCGTTTACATTACGCCAAGTGGTAAGGGGCTCAAGGTGGTCTTCAAGGCTGACCCCAAAGATGGTAATCTCATCGACAACCAGCATGCAATGGCCAAGGTGCTTGGTGTGGAGGTTGACGAAAGTTGCAAGGATGCAAGCCGCATGAGCTTCATCTGCAAGGAATCGGATATTTTGTATATTAATAAGGAGTTGTTTACGTATGAGAACAAGGAATTTAGTGAGCGATATACTGCTCTATATCGAGACGGTCATTCACAGGGTTCGAAGGAGGATCTATTAGGCACGGATTCCACGGATTTACACGGCTGTAATAATCCTGCTGGAGATAATAAAAGCAGCGTCTCTCAAAATGAGAGCCGTGTTAATCCGTGCCAAGAAAAAGAATTCAAGGGCAGACCGTATTCGGAGATCATCGACGAGTGGTGGAAGCGTAATGGAGGTGTGCCACAGGAGGGTGAGCGGAATGTGAAGCTGTATCAGTTGGCAGTGAATCTGAGGGCGATTTGCGACAATAACAAAGCGCTGTTGCTTCAGGTGATGCCCCGACTGGGACTTGACGAACAGGAATTGCAGAGCATCGTAGAGTCAGCCTGCAAGGAGACACCCAAGGGTATCTCGAAACCTATGCGCGAGATTATTGGTATGAATAACTTTGTTGCCGTGGCTGATGACGAGATGGCCCGCTGGCTGTGGGACTGGGGCATCAAGATTGAGGAACTCGCAGAGTACTTCCCGCTGATCAAGGATATCTGTAACGGCTTGAAGCGCAACCAGTATGTGGCGGCTTTGTTCGTCGCTGGCGGGTTGTTGATGACCTTGATGACAAGGTGTACGTATCGTTTCTACCATCGCCCGCAGGAACTCCGAAGACTGAATAACTCGACATTCATCATTGGTGATCCGGCTGTCGGTAAGAGCTTTGCCACCCGACTGTACAAGCAGTTGTCTGCGCCTATCGTGAAGGCCGACGAGGTGGGTAAGGATGCCATCAATGCCTATCGTGAGCAGATGCGCACTAAGGGGGCTAATAAGGAGAAGCCGAAGAAGCCCAAGGTCGTCGTCAGAATTCACCCGGCACGAACGTCGAACGCACAGTTTATCCAAGACATGGTAAACGCTGTTGAGACAGTAGACGGGCAGCCGATGCAGCTGCACATGCTGACTTTTGACACTGAGCTCGACAATACCCTGGCTCTACAGAAGGGTGGGGCGTATATCGACAAGCAGGCTTTGGAGTTGAAGGCCTTCCATAATGAGGAGGATGGTCAGTTCTATGCCAATATCGACAGCGTCGTACAGAATTTCTCCGTCATCTGGAACTTCATCTACACAGGCACACCCCTGGCATTGAAGAAGAAGGTGAATGAGCAGAATTTCGGTACAGGTCTTGCTACCCGTCTGACTTGCATCCCCCTGCCTGAATGCGAATACGAGATGCTGGATTGGGAGGAGAGTTTAGATCTTGATAGTGACGAACGCCTGAAGGAGTGGGCTTTTAAGCTTGACCGTATGAAGGGCGAACTCAGTGTCAAGAAAATTGTGAGAGAACTCTATGACTGGACGGCTCGTCGTATGGAGGATGCCAAGGAGAATGACTCCAGGGCTGACCTGATGCTCCTGAAGCGTTGTGCCTATCATGGTCTGAACTTCTCAGTGCCGTTCATCGCGATGCGCCATTGGGATCAGTTGAAGCAGGATGGGGAGTTCTACTGTGGTGAGTTTGAGACGGACGAGGTCGATTGGCGCCTCGCAGAGTTATTGGTTAATATCCAATACGCCTGCCAGCGTCATTTCTTCGGAGCCA
>JAEETC010000184.1 GCA_016286585.1 Prevotella sp.
CGTTCATGTTCGTCCCAATTCGTACCCAGCATCTCAAAACGGCCTATCTGCGACGTACTTCTCACATGCTTGCCGATACACGGGCAGACATCGTAATCACCAATACGCACCAGACGAATCGTATCAGAGGCATCATCGGGCAGACGGTCGAGCGAAATGGCACTCTCTGCCTCCAGTCCCCCCTCCTGCAGTCTTTCCTCCAGCTCGTCGCGGGTGACGAACTCGAAAGTGATGGGCAAATCCTCATTAATCAGTTCGCCCATCCTGCGCTCAATCTCCTTCTCCTCCTGTCTGGTGGGCTTATGGTCGAGACGGAAACTCATCTTGCTCTTCTTCCGCTCTATATGAGCATTGAACGAACGCTCACAGCCGAAGATCCTGATCATCGTCTGGTTCAACAGATGCTCTGCCGTATGTGCCGGTGGGAACTCTTCCTTATTATGCTCGTTCAGAATATAATCTGCCATAACGTATAGTATTTTTCAAGCCTTGAACTTCAGGATGACGGCACCCAAGGGCTCCAGATCGACGGAGACGTAGCAGTCGCGATACAACTGACGCTTAATCTCCTTACCTGTCAACAGATCGACGGCTGTGACATTCTTGCGCTCTTTGAGCTTCAGGTAGTCGAAGGCGTGGGCAGGGATGGTGACATCCATTGTGGAGGGCAGGTCGTCGAAGTTGACCACGACGAGCAGCACCTCGCTACCGGCCTTGCGAAGGAAGGCATACTGACGATGATAGTCGCCATTCACATACATCAGATCGAAGGATACGCCATTAGTGACAGCTTTCTCTGTGCGGGCTATCGTCAACACCTTATTATATATAGTAGCGAGCGCCTTCTCGTCCTTCGTCAGTTTTCGACTGGCAGCACGCGTCAAGGTGTCGATGTTCCAATAGTCGAAAATCGTAGTCCGACCATCGTGGCCGCTGAAACCTTCCTGATCCATACCCCGCTCACCATACTCCTGACCTGCATAAATCATCAGCGGGTTCTGCTGTAGCAGGGCTGAGACCACGAGACCTGGCACACCCTTGCGAGCGTCGCCTGCAAAGAAACTGCTGGCAATGCGCTGTTCGTCGTGGTTCTCGAGGAAATAGAGCATGTGATCGCGGATATCGTCCGTCTGCTGCCAAGCTGAGGTGATGGCCTGCACAGACTGGTTGCCACGAATCACCTCGCGCAGGGTGTCGTACATGCCGACCTTGTCGTAGAGGTAGTCGAAGCCTGCACCCAGATAGTGGCGATACTCAGCAGGATTATAGACCTCACCAATGAAGATGATGTCAGGATGAATGAACTTCACCTTATCGGTAGCCCAATGCCAGAACTCAGCAGGCACCATCTCTGCCATATCACAACGAAAGCCGTCGATGCCTTGCCTGGCCCAGAAGAGCAGAATGTCGGTCATCTTGCTCCACGTGTCAGGGATTGGGTTGAAGTGGCCGACCCTACCTGCATAGTAGTCAACACCATAGTTCAGCTTCACCGTCTCATACCAGTCGTTCATGCCTGGCGCATTGTGGAAACAGTCGTTGCCGGTGGCCTTGGCAGGTTCTTCTATATAAGGTTCCTGCTCACCGTGATAGAGGTCGAAGTAAGGCGTGAAGCGCTCTCCGGGACAATAGTAGAAATTGTTCTGAGGGTCGAAGCCTTTCGATGGATTGTCACCCTCGCCCAAATCCTTGACACCCTCAGGCTTACAGACGGAGTGATACTGACGGGCCACATGATTAGGCACGAAGTCGATAATCACCTTCATGCCGGCCTTATGCGTCCGCTCTACGAGTTGCTTGAACTCCAGCATACGCTGATTCACGTCGACAGCCAGATCAGGGTCGATGTCATAATAATCAGTGATGGCGTAAGGTGAACCAGCCTTGCCCTTGACGATGGCAGGATGCTGACGGGGAATGCCGTAGGCTGAATAGTCTGTCTGCGATGCGTGGCGGATGACACCTGTGTACCAAATATGGCTCACGCCCATTTCCCTGATTTTCTTCAGGGTCGTGGGCGTGAAGTCGTTCAGTTTCCCGCAGCCGTTCTCGTCGAGCGTTCCACCTTCCTTCCTCGTCGTATTCCTATTGCCATACAAACGAGTAAAGACTTGATAAAGTACTATTTTTTCTTTCATTCGATTCCGTGGGCGGAGACTTCTTTGTTGATCTTGACGATCATGCCCTGCAGAGCCTTGCCAGGACCACACTCTGTGAAGTCGTCGGCTCCATCGGCAATCATATTCTGAACACTCTGTGTCCAGCGTACAGAGCTGGTAAGCTGAGCAATCAGGTTGGCCTTGATCTCAGCAGGATCAGTGTGAGGCTTTGCATCAACATTCTGATAGACAGGGCATTTGGGAGTTTTGATCTCCGTCTGCTCGATGGCAGCCTGAAGCTCGTCCTTGGCGGGCTGCATCAGCGGAGAGTGGAAAGCACCACCCACCTTCAGCACCAGCGCGCGCTTGGCACCAGCAGCCTTCAGCTGCTCACAAGCCTCCTCGATAGCTTCCACGTTACCAGAGATAACCAGCTGTCCAGGACAGTTATAGTTGGCAGGAACGACCACGCCCTTACCCATCTTGCTGACCTCAGCACAAACCTCCTCGACCTTCTCGTCGGGCAGGGCGATAATGGCAGCCATCGTAGAGGGCTGGGCCTCACAGGCCTTCTGCATCGCCATAGCACGGGCATAGACCAGTTTCAGACCGTCCTCGAAACTCAGGGCACCTGCTGCCGTCAGGGCAGAGAACTCTCCCAAAGAGTGTCCAGCCGTCATTTTCGGGTCGAAGGCGTCGCCCATACAGAGGGCAGAGATAACACTGTGGAGGAAAACGGCAGGCTGGGTGACCTTCGTCTGCTTCAGTTCCTCGTCTGTTCCCTCGAACATGATGTCGGTAATACGGTATCCAAGAATGTCGTTGGCTTTCTCGAAAAGTTCCTTGGCAAGGGCATTATTCTCATAAAGATCCTTACCCATGCCTACAAACTGAGCTCCCTGTCCGGGAAATACAAATGCTTTCATTTCTATTATAAACTATAAACTTTAAACTATAAACGATTTTTGTACTTTCGGGCTGCAAAATTACGATAAAAATCTGAAAAAAGCGCCTCGATGATTAATTTTTTGCCTAAAGTAGTGCGATTATCGAAAATTTTGTGTAAGTTTGCACATCAGAAAGAGAGTGATTGAGATAAAATGAAACTTATAGTCATCACTAAACCCACGTTTTTCGTGGAAGAAGATAAGATTCTGGCCGACCTCTTCGAAGAGGGATTGGAGAATCTGCACCTGGACAAGCCAGGCGCCTCGCCGATGTACTCAGAAAGGCTACTGACACTGCTGGGGGAGGACTATTGTAACAAGATTACCGTCCACGGGCATTTCTACCTGAAAGAGGAGTTCCGTCTGCGTGGCATCCACATTGACGATGCCTACACAGAGCCACCCGTAGGCTACAAAGGGAATATCTCGCGCACCTGCCATGCCATCAGCGAACTGAAAGAGGCGAAGAAACATTCAAACTATGTGTTCCTGCACTGCATCCACGATAGCCAGACGCACTCCGAGGAGAAATCATCGTTCACCTACGAAGAGTTGAAAGAGGCCTCGCGACAGGGGCTGATTGATAAGAAAGTGTTCGCCTTAGGAGGTATGAACCTCGACAATGTAAAGGAGGCCAAGGACTTAGGCTTCGGCGGTGTAGTGATTTGCGGTGACCTGTGGAACCGCTTCAACATTCACAACGAGATCGACTACAAGGAACTGCTCAACCGCTTCGTGCGGCTGCGCAAAACGGTGGAGTGATTTAGAGGTGAAAAGTTAGAGGTTAGAGGTGAGAATTAAGAATCAAGAGATAAAGCAATGAGTGAAAGAAACTCCTACATGGTATTCTCGGGCACTGCCACGAGATACCTGGCAGAAAGAATCTGCCAAAGTTTGGGTTGCCAGTTAGGGCAATTACTAATTACCAAATTCTCCGACGGAGAGTTTGCGGTCTCATACGAGGAGAGCATCCGCGGACGTGACGTTTTCCTGGTACAGAGCACCTTCCCCAACAGCGACAACCTCATGGAACTGCTGCTGATGATCGATGCCGCCAAGCGTGCATCGGCTCGTACCATCAATGCTGTCATCCCCTACTTCGGATGGGCTCGTCAGGACCGTAAGGACAAACCACGCGTCAGCATCGGCGCTAAGCTCGTGGCCGACCTGTTGAGTGTGGCAGGCGTGAACCGTGTCATCACCATGGATCTGCACGCAGACCAGATCCAGGGATTCTTCGACGTGCCCGTAGATCATCTCTATGCTTCGGGCGTCATCCTACCCTACCTGCAGAGTCTGCACCTCGACGACATGGTCATCGCCTCACCCGACGTAGGCGGTTCGAAGCGTGCCAATACCTATGCCAAATACCTGGGATGTCCATTGGTGCTCTGCAATAAGACCCGTGCCCGTGCCAATGTGGTGGCCACGATGCAGATCATCGGCGAGGTGGAAGGAAAGAATGTGATTATCATCGACGATATGGTCGACACAGCAGGCACCATCACCAAGGCTGCCGACCTGATGAAGGCCAACGGTGCAAAGACGGTACGAGCCTGTGCCTCGCACTGTGTGATGAGTGGACCTGCCAGTGACCGTGTACAAGAGTCGGCCCTGGAAGAGATTGTCTTCACAGACTCCATCCCCTATACCCAACGCTGTGCCAAGGTGAAGCAGCTCTCTGTAGCTGAGACCTTCGCTGAGGCTATCCGACGTGTCATCAACAACCAGAGCATCAGCGACCTATATATCATCTGATCTCGCATGCGCACCAAGACCATCCTTGGACTGACAGTTGCAGGCTTCGTAGGGCTCTCCTGTCAGTCCAATTCATATCAGATCGACGGTTTTGCACGGGACTGCAGAGAGGGTGACACCATCTGCATGCTTTACGGGAGTGACGGGCCTGCCGTCATCACTCAAGTAGAGAACGGAAAATTCATGTTTGTCGGAGAGACAGACACGATGGCCGTCTGCCGCATCTTTCCGAAGGAAACACCCGAACGTAGTGTCACCATCTTCCTGGAGCCAGGACAGACCACCGTGGAATTGTCATCACAACCTGCAGGCAATCGTGTCTCGGGCACCAGGATCAATAACGAGTGGCAGTTGCTGAACGATTCAGTCAGACGACTCGGACAGGAGGCTGTCAGGACGGTCATCCTGCCTGTGGCTGACAGTGCAATCCAACTACAACGGGTCAAGAGGGTTGACAGTCTGCACCGCCGGATGTCAGCGTGCATTCTCAACACAGCCCGCAGAAACAGCGATAATCCCCTAGGGCAATACATCAACCGGAATTATCAAGCGCCTGAGTTCAAATGACCCCAGGCGCTTTGCTTAATGATTTCTGTCTCTTATCGGACGATTAGCCGTTGAATGCTGGCAGCTCCAACCACTTGATATAGCAGAAGTCCTGACGATGAGGCAGATTCTTGTTCTTCGGATACATACGAACAGCACTCTTGTACTGGCCGAACTGTTTCGGACTCAACTCTGCCTCGAAGGTGTAGTTGTTGCCTTCGTGACCTATCATCTTCAACGGTTCTACTGAGAATACTTTCTCCTCGCCATCCTTGTCGAGAAGCACATTTACCTTCTCCAAACCGACGGCATCGTCGAGACCCTGCTCGTTGATGACATACTTCAGGGTGTACTTACTGCCAGCCTCAGCACCTGTTGCAGGGAAGTCCCATTCACAGCTGACCACGTTAATGGCATCCCAACGCTCGGCCACAGCTTCCTTCCACTGGGCGAGATCCTTGGCCAGACGGTTGTTGTCCTTGGAGATCTCCTTGAAGCGCTTGGCCTCCTTGTTGTAGAACTTTTCATAGTAGTCGTCGAGCTGACGCTTCATCGTATAGTGAGGTGCAATCTGGGCAATCGAGTTCTTGATGACCTTGACCCAACCCTTAGAGATGCCTTTCTTATCCTTATTATAATAAAGAGGTACGATCTCGTTCTCCAACAGGCTATAGATGGTTGCAGCATCGAGCTGATCCTGATAGCCCTGGTTCTGGTAGGTACGCTTCTCGGTGAGAGCCCATCCGGCACCCTCACGATAGCCCTCCA
>JAEETC010000003.1 GCA_016286585.1 Prevotella sp.
GACGATGGAGAAAGCGATACAGGAAATGGTGAGACGTTATGTGCGGTATTTGAAGCTGCAACGGAATATGTCGGGCAATACGCTCGACGCCTATCAGCATGACCTGCGGAAACTGCTCGACTATCTGGAGGCAGAGGGCAAGGACCCAAGGGAGGTGCAGTTGGAGGATCTGGAGCACTTTTCCGCAGGGCTGCACGATATCGGCATTCATGCCCGCAGCCAATGCAGGATCCTGAGTGGGGTGAGGAGCTTCTTCCGATTCCTGCAGCTCGACGGCTATCGCGATGACGACCCTACGGAACTGCTGGAGTCGCCACAGATAGGCGACCACCTGCCAGAGGTGCTGACGACGGCAGAGGTAGACCGTCTGGAGGCGAGCATCGACCTCTCGAAATGGGAAGGCCACAGAAACAGGGCCATCATCGAGGTGCTCTTCTCCTGTGGACTGCGGGTGAGCGAGCTGGTGAACCTGAAGCTATCGAACCTCTATCTCGACGAGCAGTTCGTCCGTGTATTTGGCAAAGGCTCGAAGGAGCGGCTGGTTCCCATCTCGAAACGGGCCATCCAGGAACTCGCCTTCTGGTTCGACGACCGCAGCCACATGAACATCAAACCTGGCGAGGAGGACTACGTGTTCCTGAATCGCCGAGGGGCCCATCTGACGCGAACGATGATCCTCATTATGATCAAGCGACAGGCGGAGGCCGCAGGCATCACGAAGACCATCTCGCCCCACACCCTGCGCCACTCCTTTGCGACGGCCCTGCTCGAAGGGGGTGCTGACTTGCGCGTGATACAGGTGCTGCTGGGCCACGAGAGCATCGGAACGACGGAGATCTATACCCACATCGATACTTCCACCCTGCGACGGGAAATCCTTGAACACCACCCGAGAAATATGAAAAGGTGAAAAAGTGAGAAGGTGAAAGGGTGAAAAAGGGCGAAAAGGTAAAAAAGTGAAATATCGAGTAGTTTTTCCGTTTTTGCTGCGTCTAATAAATAAAAAAGGTGTAACTTTGCACCCGGATTATTAATAACCAATTTTATAGAAAATGAAAAAACTATTCCTTAGCCTCCTACTGGCGCTGACCAGTAGTGTAACGCTGACGGCACAAGAGATGCCGGCAATTCCCGCCGATCCCGATGTACGCATCGGCAAGCTCGACAACGGACTGACTTATTACATCCGTCACAACAACTGGCCTGAGCAGAGGGCTGAGTTCTACATCGCCCAGCGCGTGGGCTCCATCCAGGAGGACGATGACCAACGCGGCTTGGCGCATTTTCTGGAGCACATGGCCTTCAACGGCTCGAAGCACTTCAAGGGCAACGAATTGCTGCGCTGGTGTGAGAGCGTGGGTATCCAGTTCGGTGGCGACCTGAACGCCTACACCTCAATCGACCAGACGGTCTATAATATAAGTAATGTACCCACGACACGTGAGGGCATCGTCGACTCTTGTCTGCTGATCCTCTACGACTGGGCCGACGGTCTGCTGCTGGAGCAGGAGGAGATCGAGAAGGAGCGTGGCGTAATCCACGAGGAGTGGCGCCTGCGCACCAGTGCCATCATGCGAATGCTGGAGCGCGACCTGCCCAAGCTCTATCCGGGTTCGAAGTACGGCTATCGCATGCCTATCGGACTGATGGAGATCATCGACAACTTCGAGCGTCCCTTCCTGCAGTCGTACTATGAGAAGTGGTATCGTCCTGACAACCAGGGCATCATTGTGGTGGGTGATGTCGACGTCGACAAGATCGAGCAGAAGATCAAGGATCTCTTCTCGCCCATCGTGCTGCCTGAGAACCGTGCTCTGGTGACGATGGAGCCTGTGCCCGACAATGCCGAGCCCATCTACGTGATCGACAAGGATAAGGAGCAGCGCACCAACGAAGTGTGGCTGATGATGAAGCACGAGGTGTTCCCCGACTCCCTGAAGGGTACGCTGGCCTATATGCTGGCCAACTATATGAAGGATGCTGCTGTCACGATGATGAACGACCGTCTGAAGGAGTATGCCGAGAAGCCCGAAAGCCCGTTCCTCAACTCTTCAGTTAGCGACGGTGCTTATATCCTCTCACGTAGTGTGGACGCCTTCGAGCTCGACGTGCGTCCGAAGGATGGACAGACAGAGGCTGCCGTCACAGCTGCCTTTACCGAGTTACGCCGTGCTGCGGAGTTCGGATTCACACCTACGGAGTACAACCGTTTCAAGCAGAACTATACCAGCCAGCTCGACAAGCAGTATTCCAACAAGGACAAGCGCTACAACAGCCAGTTTGTCAACCAGTGTGTACAGAACTTCCTGAACAAGGAACCCCTTCCCAGCATCGACTTCACCTATTCGACGATGAAGCAGATCATCCCGATGATTCCCGTCGATGCCGTCAATGCCATCATCAAGGAGTATGTGTCGCCTAACGATACCAATCTTGTGGTGTTTAGTCTCAACACAGAGAAAGAAGGTACTGTCTATCCGACGGAGGAGAGTATGAAGAAGGCTGTCGCCGATGCCCGTAGTGCACAGATTGAGGCCTATGTGGACAATGTGAAGGACGAGCCGCTGATGACCACTCTGCCTCAGAAGGGTAGCATCGTGAAGGAAGATAAGAACGACCTCTTCGGCTATACCGAGTTGACGCTCTCAAACGGTGCGAAGGTGGTGCTGAAGCAGACGGACCTGAAGAAAGACCAGGTGCTCCTGCGTGGTGAGGGCTTCGGAGGTTCGGCTCTCTATGGAGAGAAGGACTTTGCCAACATCAAGATGTTTAACGATGTGGTTGAGGCCAGCGGACTGGGTAACTTCTCGCACACCGAACTGGAGAAGGCCCTCGCCGGCAAAATTGCCAGCGCATCGCTCTCGATGGGTTCCAACCGCGTATATGTCAACGGTAGCTCTACGCCGAAGGATGTGGAGACTATGCTGCAGCTGGCATATCTCTACTTCAATAATATCGCCAAGGATCAGAAGTCGTATGACAACCTGATGCAGACTGCAGAGCTGAATGTGAAGAACCGTCTGCTGCAGCCCGAGGCTGTGCTTCAGGACTCGCTGACGGCTACGTTGACCTGCAACAACCCGCGTAACAAGGCTCTGACAACGGAAGACCTGGCAAAGGTGGGCTATGACCGTATTCTCGAGATGGCCAAGGAGCAGACGGCCAACGCTGCCGCCTTTACCTTCACCATCATCGGTAACTACGACGAGGAGACTATTCGTCCGCTGATCGAGACCTATCTTGCCTCACTGCCCTCAAAGAAGGACGTGGTGAAGAGCCCGAAGGTATCTACCGAGTTCAAGGGTGTCGTCATCAACAACTTCAAGCAGAAGGGTGAGACCCCGAAGGCATACGCCGTGATGGAGTGGTATACGAAGGACATCGCCCTGACACCCGAGAACGATATCAAGATGGATATGATCTCGCAGGTGCTCGACATGGAGTATCTGAAGAAGATCCGTGAGGACGCTAGTGCCGCCTATACGGTGCAGTCGATGTCCAGCATCGACCGCGACGACTTCGAGACAACAGCCCAGATCCTCGCTATCTGTCCCATGAAGCCCGAGAAGGCCGACACCGCCATCATGATCCTGCGCGACGAGGTGACTGCTCTGGCCAAGACCTGCGATGCCGACAAGCTACAGAAGGTGAAGGAATATATGCTGAAGAGCCACGGCGATCAGCTGAAGCAGAACGGCTACTGGCTGAGTGTCATCAACGCTTGGCGCAAGTGGGGTATCGACTTCCATACCGACTATGAGAAGCTGGTGAATGCCCAGACACCCGAGAGCATCAGCGCCATCGCCGCTGAAGTGCTGAAGGCCGGCAACCGCGCTGAGGTCATCATGCTTCCTGCGGAAGAATAGTTTATAGTTTATAGTTTACAGTTTATAGTTTACAGAATGAGTTATTTATTTTCATCTGAGTCAGTATCTGAAGGCCATCCCGATAAGGTGGCCGATCAGATCTCTGACGCCATACTGGACCAGTTCCTGGCATACGACGAGAAGGCGCGTTGCGCCATCGAATCGTTTGTCACCACTGGACAGGTAGTCATCATGGGTGAGGTGCGCAGCGATGTGTATATCGACTTGCAGACCATTGCCCGTAACACCATCAAGCGCATTGGTTATACCAAGGCGGAGTATCAGTTCGACGGGAATTCCTGTGGTATCCTCAGCGCCATCCACGAGCAGAGTGCCGACATCAACCGCGGTGTCGATAACGGTAACGAGGATGAGCAGGGTGCCGGCGACCAGGGTATGATGTTCGGCTATGCCACCAACGAGACGGAGAACTACATGCCCGTCTCGCTCGACCTGGCCCACCTCATCATGCGCACCCTCGCTGATATCCGCAAGGAAGGAAAGGTGATGACTTACCTGCGTCCAGATGCCAAGGGTCAGGTGACCGTCCAGTACAGTGACCAGGGCATACCCGAGCGTATTGACACCATCGTCGTCAGCACCCAGCACGATGAGTTTGACGAAGACGAGAAGATGCTGGCCAGAATCAAGGATGATGTGATCAATATCCTCATTCCTCGTGTGAAGCAGCAGATTCATAGTCAGAAGGTGCTCGACCTCTTTGGTCTCGACATCAAGTACTATGTGAACCCCACGGGCAAGTTCGTCATTGGTGGTCCTCACGGCGATACCGGACTGACGGGTCGTAAGATCATCGTCGACACTTATGGTGGCAAGGGCGCACATGGTGGTGGTGCCTTCTCTGGTAAGGACTCTTCGAAGGTGGACCGCTCGGCCGCCTATGCTGCCCGTCATATCGCCAAGAATATGGTGGCCGCAGGTGTGGCCGACGAGATGCTCGTGCAGGTGAGCTATGCTATTGGTATCGCGAAGCCGATGAACATCTACGTGAACACCTATGGTCGCAGTCGTGTGCAGATGAGCGACGGGGAGATTGCCAAGAAGATCGAGAAGCTGTTCGACCTCCGTCCGAAGGCTATCGAGAGGACCCTGAAGCTGCGTCAGCCCATGTATAGCGAGACGGCTGCCTATGGTCACATGGGACGGCAGTGTGAGGTCGTGAAGAAGACCTTCACCAGCCACTACCACGAGACGAAGACCATCGACGTAGAGCTGTTCACCTGGGAGAAGCTCGATCGTGTGGAAGATATCCGCAGGGAGTTCGGAATCTGATGCAAGACTCGATATTTATAGAACCACCTGGCATCGTCTCTATCGACTTGATGCCAAAGACATCAGCAAGACCGCAGACACCTTATCAGGTGCTGCGGTCATTGCCCAAAGACGCTACGCCTGCCCAACAGGACTCGGCTATCCAGGCGTGGTTCTCGCCAAACGAGATTCACTACAGTGAGCAACCTGATACGCTCCACCTGCCTGGTGAGGGAATCCCGCGGGACCTGAAGGAGGTGAACCTCCCGCAGTATTATCGTGAGAGTTTCTTTTCCAATGACACCCTGTTTCACTCTGAGCATGGAGGTGCACGCTATGGGGTAGCGGGTGATCCTATTCCGGAATCACTGAGTAATGACAGTACCGTCACAGGTATCCTCATCCTCTGTTTCCTGATTATCACTTTTGCCTTTTCCCGGATCTCCGGATTCTTCATGCGACAAGCCAAGGATTTCTTCTATATCCAGAAGGGTGAGCACAGCAGCATGACGGAGACGGGTAGCGAAATCAAGATGCAACTGGTCATCATGGGTATAACCTGCCTGACCTGTGCCATACTTTATTATCTGTACACCATCTATAAGGTTGGCGACACGTTCATTTTTTCTTCGGAATATGTTCTGCCGGGAATCATCTTCCTGATAATGGTTGGGTATTTCGTGGCGAAATACCTTCTTTATACCATCGTTAATTCCATCTTATTGGGTAAGACTGGAAATAAAAAATTTATTACATCCTTTATCTTCCTGTCTTCCGTGGAAGGGGTACTGCTCTTTCCTGCCCTATTGTTGCAGACCTACTTCCAGTTTCCGATACAAAATGTCGCCTATTACTGCTTCGGAGTGGTGATTTTAATTAAAATACTGACATTTTATAAAACTTATATCATCTTTTTCCGTCAAAATGCTCTTTATCTGCAAAATATTTTGTACTTTTGCGCCCTTGAAATGGTACCGTTGCTTTCCCTATGGGGTGGATTGGCGGTTATCGTGAATCAGGTAAGAGTAATTTTTTAAGACACAGATGATAAAGAAGATTTTAGTATCACAGCCCAAGCCGACGAATGAGAAGTCGCCCTATTTCGATATCGCGAGCAGGTTCGGCATTGATCTGGTGTTCAGACCATTCATTAAGGTTGAGAGTATCTCGTCAAGAGATTTCCGTGCGCAAAAGGTTAGTATCCTTGACCATACAGCCATTGTGTTCACCTCAAGACATGCCATCGACCATTTCTTTAATATGGCCAAGGAACTGAGGGTCAACATTCCGGAAGATATGAAGTACTTCTGTGTGACGGAAACAATCGCCCTGTATATCCAAAAGTACGTGCAGTACCGCAAGCGCAAGGTGTTCTTCGGTGAAACTGGTCGTATCGATGACCTGATTCCGGCCATGATGAAGCATAAGAATGAGAAGTATCTCGTACCGATGAGCGACGTCCATAATGACAGCATCGCAAATCTTCTGGAATCGAAGAAACTGCATCACAGAGAGTGCGTGATGTATAAGACCGTCAGCAATGATTTCACCCCTGAGGAGATCAAGACCTTCGACTATGATATGCTGATTTTCTTCAGCCCGTCGGGTATTGAGTCGCTGACTAAGAACTTCCCTGATTTCAAGCAGGATAAGATTGCTATTGCGACCTTTGGCCCTGCTACGGCCAAGGCTGCCAAGGAGGCTGGTCTCCGACTGGACATTGAGGCACCGTCAGAGAAATACCCATCGATGACAGGAGCCCTTCTGCATTATCTGGTAGAGAAACAAGGTTAGCACGATGGCAGCAGCGGCTCCTACTTTCAGGAAACGGGAGCGCATGACAAGCAATCTGCTGATGGAGGCGCTCTTTGAAAACGGCAACAGCCAGTCTGTCACTGCCTTCCCTCTCAGAGCCGTCTATCAGACCATCGAACGACATCGTGACCACGATCCCGCACAGATTCTGATCAGTGTCCCCAAAAAGCGTTTCAAACACGCCGTCGACAGGAACCGTGTAAAACGGCAGATCCGTGAGGCCTATCGCCAACATAAACAGTTGCTTTGGGAGAAAATGACTGAAGGCGAGGAGGTGCTTGTGGGATTCATCTGGCTCTCCGACAGACATTATCCTTCCAAGGAGGTAGAACGACGGGTTGTGAAAATCCTTCAGAGTGTTTCTAAAGGGTAAAAGGGTGAAGTGGTTGTCTCACATATTGTCGTGGCTATTGGTCCTGCCCATCAGGTTTTACCAGATATGCATATCTCCGCTGTTGGGACCCTCGTGCCGATTTACACCCACATGCAGTGAGTATGCCCGTCAGGCCATTTTGAAACATGGTCCCATCAAGGGTCTCGGACTGGCCATCTGGAGGATTTTAAGATGTAATCCCTGGGGTGGATCGGGATATGACCCGGTACCGTAGGAAAGGTGAGAGGGTGAAAAAATAAAAAGGTGAAAAGATAATTATATATATAATAAGGTATGAAGAACTTTATTGAAGAACTGAAATGGCGCGGTATGCTGGCACAGATGATGCCTGGCACAGAAGAACTGCTCCAGAAAGAAATGGTGACGGCCTATTTGGGAACAGATCCGACGGCTGATTCCTTGCACATTGGTCACCTCTGTGGCATCATGATGTTGCGTCACTTGCAGCGTTGTGGTCACAGACCCGTCATCCTTGTGGGTGGTGCCACAGGTATGATTGGTGACCCCTCAGGCAAGAGCCAGGAGCGTAATCTTCTCAACGACGAGACTCTGCGTCACAATCAGGAGTGCATTAAGAAGCAGGTGGCCAAATTCCTCGATTTTGAGTCGAAGGATCCCAATGCCGCCATTATGGTCAACAACTACGACTGGATGAAGGACTTTACCTTCCTCGACTTTGCCCGTGAGGTAGGTAAGCATATCACCGTAAACTATATGATGGCCAAGGAGAGCGTGCAGCAGCGCTTGAACGGAACAGCCCGTGACGGTCTCTCATTCACGGAGTTCACCTACCAGCTGCTCCAGGGCTATGACTTCCTGTATCTCTACCAGCATTATGGTGTGAAGTTGCAATTGGGTGGTAACGACCAGTGGGGTAACATGACCACGGGTACAGAGCTGATCCGTCGTACCCTTGGCAACGAGGTGGAGACGTTTGCCCTCACCTGTCCGCTAATCACGAAGAGCGACGGTAAGAAGTTCGGTAAGACGGAAAGCGGAAACATCTGGCTCGACCGTAACCGTACAACGCCCTATCGCTTCTACCAGTTCTGGTTGAACGTGAGCGATGAGGATGCAGAGCGTTATATCAAGATCTTCACTTCTCTCGAAAAGGAAACCATCGATGCGCTCATCGAGGAGCATCAGCAGGATCCCGGCCGCCGAATCCTTCAGAAGCGTCTGGCTGAAGAGGTGACGGTGATGGTACACTCGAAGGAAGATCTCGACATGGCCATAGAGGCCTCGAACATCCTCTTCGGTAAATCTACGAAGGAGGCATTGGAGAAGCTTGACGAGCAGACGTTCCTCGATGTATTCGATGGTGTGGAGAAGCACGAGATCTCTCGTGACCAGCTGGGCCAGCCCGCTATCGAACTGCTGACCACTGCTGCTCCCGTCTTCCCTTCAAAGGGTGAGATGCGTAAGATGGTACAGGGTGGTGGTGTCTCGCTCAACAAGGAAAAACTCAGCGACCAGAACCGTCCTGTTACAGCTGAAGACCTTATCGACGGCAAGTATATCCTCGCCCAAAAGGGTAAGAAGAACTACTACTTGCTCATCGTGAAATAAGAAAGATTGGTGAAAATTTGGCGGAATGCCAAATTTTCACTAACTTTGCACCCGCAATTGGACGATGGTGTAATGGTAACACTACAGGTTTTGGTTCTGTCATTCCCGGTTCGAATCCGAGTCGTCCAACATATTTGAATGTTATCTAGCTGTACATCAGCTAGATATTTTTATATATAATGTACGCGCGAAAACGTTTTCAGCGTTTTTTGTCATTTTTAAGTTTTGCAATTTTGTTATCCGTATAATAATTAGTATCTTTGCACACAACAAACGTAAAAGAGGGAATGAAGACTAATTACGAGATACGGTATGCAACCCATCCGGAGGATGCCCGTCTTTACGATACGACTCGCATTCGTAAAGAATTTCTTATAGAGACCATTTTTGCCGCCGACGAGGTGAACATGGTGTATTCGATGTACGATCGTATGGTGGTGGGCGGTGCTATGCCTGTTGCTGAGGCCTTGACACTTGAGGCCATCGACCCATTGAAGGCGGAATTCTTCACAACCCGTCGTGAGATAGGTGTCTATAATGTAGGTGGTAAAGGTTCCATCAGGGTAGGGGAAGAAATATTTGAATTAGACTTCAAGGAGGCATTATATATTGGTAAGGGCAATCGTAAGGTCGTCTTTAGTAGTTTAGACCCTCAACAGCCTGCCAAGTTCTACTTCAACTCCACGACAGCCCACACGGCCTATCCTTGTCGGAAGGTTACAAAGCAGGATGCTGTTGTGGCACACATGGGTTGTCTCGACATGTCGAACGAACGTCACATCAACAAGATGATCGTTAATCAGGTGCTGCCTACTTGTCAGCTACAGATGGGTATGACCGAACTGGCTACAGGCTCCGTTTGGAATACGATGCCTGCACATGTCCACGCTCGTCGCATGGAGGCCTACTTTTATTTCGAGTTGCCTGAGGATCAGGCAGCTTGTCACTTTATGGGTGAGCCACAAGAGACGCGCCACATCTGGCTTCACAACGAGCAGGCCGTGCTGTCGCCAGAGTGGAGCATCCATAGTGCTGCAGCCACGCATAACTACACCTTCATCTGGGGTATGGGTGGTGAGAATCTCGACTATGGCGACCAGGACTTTTCAAAAATTACAGAATTAAAATAAACTTCTAAAACAAACAGAATTATGGCAAATTTATTTTCATTGGAAGGTAAGAACGCTTGGATTACTGGCGCCTCTTACGGTATTGGTTTCAACATTGCTAAGGCTTTCGTAGCAGCCGGCATCAAGAACATCATCTTCAACGACATCAATGAGGCTGCTCTCGAGCGCGGTCTGGCCAACTACAAAGAGGCTGGTATCGAAAACGTAAAAGGCTATGTATGCGACGTGACTGACGAGAATGCCGTGAAGGCACTCGTGGAGACCATCCACGCAGAGGTTGGCAATATCGACATCCTCGTGAATAATGCTGGTATCATCAAGCGTATTCCCATGCACGAGATGAAGCGTGCCGAGTTCCAGCAGGTCATCGACATCGACCTCGTGGGTCCGTTCATCTGCTCTTCAGCTGTCATTCCTGAGATGATGGAGCGCCGTGAGGGTAAGATCATCAATATCTGCTCGATGATGTCTGAACTGGGCCGCGAGACCGTCAGTGCATACGCTGCCGCCAAGGGTGGTCTGAAGATGCTCACCCGCAACATCTGCTCAGAGTATGGTGAGTACAACATCCAGTGTAACGGCATTGGCCCGGGTTACATCGCTACCCCGCAGACAGCTCCACTCCGTGAGAAACAGCCCGATGGCAGCCGTCATCCGTTCGACTCGTTCATATGTGCCAAGACTCCTGCAGGCCGCTGGCTTGATCCTTCAGAGCTCGGTGGTCCCGCTGTGTTCTTGGCTTCTCATGCCTCTGACGCTGTGAACGGCCATGTGCTCTATGTAGACGGTGGTATTCTCGCCTATATCGGTAAGCAGCCCAAGTAAGCTTCATCAGTACATACAATTAATGGGGATCCCGAAAGGAATCCCCATTAAATTTTTTATTACAGTTTTTAGCTTAGAGAGCGTCTGCGAGCTCAGCACCGGCCTTGAACTTAGCAACCTTCTTGGCTGCGATCTTGATCTTCTGCTTGGTAGCGGGGTTGATACCCTCACGAGCCGGGCGCTCGTTAACGCTGAAAGTACCGAAACCTACGAGAGCGACCTTGTCACCTGCTACGAGAGCGTCCTTAATAGCTGCTACTGTGGCGTCAAGAGCCTTCTTTGCGTCTACCTTTGAGAGACCAGCACCTGCTGCAATCTTCTCTACCAATTCTGTTTTGTTCATAATTTTTAATTTTTAATGAATTATTAATAGTAATAAAACTAATTGATTAGCTGAAATTCTTCGCAAATATAGTGTAAACTATTCAAACAAACAACAAAAAAAAGGAAAAAGTTGCTTTTTTATTGAAAAATAGTTGTATTCACCCACATTTCAGCATGAAATCGGGATATTTTTCGTAATTTTGCGCCCAAATACGTGCCTTAGGGCATAATTGTAAAAATGTAAATTGTCAAATAGTAAATGATATGATGTTCCGTATACCACCTGTCACGAAGAATCTGCTGATTATAAATCTGATAGCTTTCCTTGCCACGCTGGTCTTGCAGATGCGCGGTATCGATCTGGCAGATATCGGAGGTTTGCATTTCTTTATGGCCAGCCACTTTCATCTGTATCAGCTGGTGACTTATTTGTTCCTTCATGCCAGTTTCATGCATATCCTGTCGAATATGTTCGGATTGTGGATGTTTGGCTGCGTCATAGAGAATGTATGGGGACCGAAGAAGTTCCTTTTTTATTACATTACTTGTGGAATAGGCGCAGGTCTGTTGCAGGAACTGGCACAGTTCGGCTCGTTTTATATGACGGTGGCAGAGCAGGTGCCTGCCACTACTCTGGGCACGGTGCTGGAGTACGGCTCGGTCTATGCTGATGCCCTGAACTCCTGGACAACTATCGGTGCCTCGGGTGCTGTCTATGCAGTTATATTGGCCTTTGGCATGACATTCCCCAACGAGCGTTTGTTCATCATTCCGTTCCCCTTCCCCATCAAGGCGAAATGGTTTGTGCTGGGCTATGTGGCTATAGAGTTCTTCTCGGCACTTGGCTCTTCTGGCGATGGTGTGGCCCATACTGCCCATCTGGGCGGCATGCTCTTTGGCTATCTCATGATCCGCTATTGGAACAAACATCCTAATTCGACATACGACCGTGGTCGTGGACAGCAGTTCTTTGAGAACCTGAGGCGCAACTTTGAACAGCGTCAGCAGGGCCATCATACTCACGACCATCCGAATATGCATGTCGAGCAGGGGGGTAGGCCCGAGACCGACCAGGAGTATAACGCCCGTAAGCGTCAGAATCAGGAAGAGATCGACGCCATCCTCGACAAGATCCGTAAGAGTGGTTATGACAGTCTGACAAAGGAAGAGAAGAAAAGGCTCTTTGATGCGAGCAACGAGCGATGATCAAACAACTGAAAACCTTTACCGTCAATATCTTTGCCGGTGCCAATGTGGCCATCGTGCTGCTGATGCTGGCTACAGGCTATTCTGACCATATAAGTCCTGTCTCTTTTCCGTTGCTCTCTACCATGGGTATGGTTTTTCCAGCATTTCTGTTGGCAAACCTTTTGTTTGTGTTTTTCTGGCTTACCTTCAAGTGGCGGAGAGTGTGGATACCGATTGTAGGCTATCTGTTGGCATATCCGGCTTTAGCTCTCTATATGCCGATGCACTCGACCCAGGACGTGCCCGATGGCACCATTAAGCTCCTGTCGTACAACGTCTGCTCCTATTCGGGTGTCGACAATTTTAAGGAAAATGAGGGCTTCGATACGATTTATCACTATCTGGCCCGTCAGGATGCGGATATCGTCTGTCTGCAGGAAGATGTCGACACCTGGCGGCGCTATGTGTTCCATCGCTATGAGAAGATCTATCCTTACAACGATACCATATTCTTCTTTAATCAGAATGAAGCCAACGGCATGGGTATCCATAGCCGATTCCCCATTATCCGTCGGGAGCGCATTCCTTATGAGTCGAGGGCTAACGGTTCAGTGGCATGGTATCTGCAGGTAGGCAATGATACAGTGCTGGTCATCAACAACCATCTGGAGTGTACCAACCTGACCAAAGAGGATCGTTCGCGTTATGAGCAGATATTGAAGGGGAAGATGAGTCGTGATACTGCCAGGGAAGAGTCGAAGTTGTTGGTGCAGAAAGTCGGAAGGGCCAATGCTATCCGTGCGATAGGGGCAGAAGCCGTGCATCGTTATATCGAAGAGCACAGACAATACCCCATGATTGTCTGTGGGGACTTTAACGATAACCCTATTTCCTATTCCCGTCATGTTATCTCCAAGGGTCTGACGGATTGTTTTGCCGAGACGGGTCGCGGGCTCGGTTTGTCATATAATCGGAAAGGCTTTTATTTCCGTATTGATCATATTTTGTGCTCCGATCATTTCACGCCATACAACTGCCAGGTTGACGATGAAATCAATGCAAGTGACCATTATCCTATCTTTTGTTGGCTAAAATTAGTGCATAAACCTTAAAAAAAGCGTGAAAAACGCCAATATTTTTTTCCATATCTGAAAAAATGTCTATATTTGCACGCTAAAAATGTACGCGAACAGAATATATATATAATAAATAACATTAAAAATCAAAATGCAAAACAAAGGAATTGTAAAAGTAATCGCAGTGCTTCTTGTGCTCGTGTGCTGCTTCTACCTCTCCTTCTCATTTGTGACACGCCACTACGAGAGTAAGGCTGCCGCCATGGGTGAGGAAGCAGGTGCGGAGTACCTCGACTCAATCAACAACGAGAAGGTGTATATGGGCATCTACTCGCTGAAGCAGTGCCGTGAGATGGAGATTGGCCTGGGTCTTGACCTGAAGGGCGGTATGAACGTAATCCTCGAGGTGTCTGTGCCCGATGTCGTCGACGTGCTCGCCGACCACAAGCAGGACGCAGCCTATAAGAAGGCCATGGAGTTGGCTAAGAAGGAAGAGGAGACCAGTCAGAACGACTTCATCTCTCTGTTCGTGAAGTATTGGAACCAGGAAGGCAATGGCCGTCCCCTTGCTGCTATCTTCGCTACCCAGCAGATGAAGGGCAAGGTGAGCACCCAGAGTACCGACTCAGAGGTGGAGGCTGCTATCCGTGCAGAGGTTGCCTCGGCTGTCGACAACTCGTTCAATGTGGTTCGTAACCGTATCGATAAGTTTGGTGTCGTTCAGCCTAATATCCAGAAACTCGAGGGCCAGAGCGGCCGTATCATGGTCGAGATGCCTGGTATCAAAGAGCCGGAGCGCGTGCGTAAGCTCCTCCAGGGAAGTGCCAACCTTGAGTTCTGGGAGACCTATAACTCTCAGGAGATCACCCCGCTGCTGGCTCAGCTGAACCAGCGTTGGGCTGCTCAGGGCGGTGAGGTTGTCGAAGAGGATACAATCGTTGCCGAGGCTATCGAGGCTGCTGCCGACACAGTGAAGGTTGCCACCACAGACCTGGCTGCCAAGCTGGCCAAGAAAGACACCAAGGCTGCTGACTCCAAGGCTGCCGAGCTGGCCAAGAAGCAGAACCCCCTGTTCTCGATCTTCCAGCCCACTCAGGGTAATACCCTTGCCGTCGTAGGTTATGCCAATGCCCGTGATACCGCTGAGATCGATAAGATCATCTACTCCGAACTCGCCCGTCAGATCTTCCCTGCTGAGCTGAAGCTCCGCTGGGGTGCCAAGGCAGAGGACTTCGGAGGTCAGAATACCAAGGGTGACATCTTCGAGCTCTATGCCCTGAAGATCACTGAGCCTTCAGGCCGTGCGCCGCTGGAGGGTGATGTCATCACCAACGGTAAGGACGACTTCGACCAGATGGGTCATCCCTGTGTGTCGATGCAGATGAACTCTGACGGTGCCCGCCGCTGGAGCCAGATCACGAAGCAGAACATCGGTAAGGCCGTAGCCATCGTGCTCGACGATGCCGTCTACTCAGCTCCCCGTATCCTGACGCAGATTGACGGTGGTAACTCCCAGATCACTGGTAACTTCACCATCGAGGACACCAAGGACCTTGCCAACACGCTGAACTCTGGTAAGATGCCGGCTCCGACCCGTATCGTTCAGGAAGAGGTTGTCGGTCCGTCACTCGGACAGCAGTCCATCAACCAGGGTATCATGTCATTCATCGTCGCCTTCGTGCTGCTGATGATCTACATGATTTTGCTGTATGGCTTCATTCCGGGTATCCTCTCCGATATCGCCCTGCTCTTCAACCTGTTCTTCACGCTGGGTATCCTCACTTCGTTCCAGGCTGCCCTGACGATGCCTGGTATTGCCGGTATCGTGCTGACACTGGGTACTGCTGTGGATGCTAACGTGCTGATCTACGAGCGTATCAAGGAAGAGCTGAAGAAGGGCCTGAGCATGAAGGAAGCCCTCAACAAGGGTTACTCTAACGCCTTCAGCGCCATCTTCGACTCTAACCTCACATCATTGATTACAGGTGTTATCCTGCTCTACTTCGGTACTGGTCCTGTGAAGGGCTTCGCCACCACATGGATCATCGGTATCCTCGTATCGTTCTTCACTGCCGTGTTCCTGACACGTCTAGTCTACGACCACATGCTGAAGAAGGACAAGTGGACCAACTTGACCTTCGTGACTGGCTATTCGAAGAACCTGATGCAGAATGCCCACTATAACTTCATGGGCACCTATAAGAAGTCGTTCACCGTCTACGGTGTCTTCGCCATTCTGTTCCTCATCTCGTTCGCCGTTCGCGGACTGAGCCAGAGCATTGACTTCACCGGTGGTCGTAACTACGTGGTGACCCTCGACAAGGAGACTCCCGTTGAGACCGTTCGTCAGGCTATGGCTGGTGCTTTCGTCAACACCATGGGCGAGAAGGCACAGCAGGAGGCCAATACCTCTGTCATTGCTCTGGGTACCGACGGGAAGACCGTCCGTATCTCCACCAACTGGGATATCGAGTCAAACAATCCTGATGTCGACGACCAGGCAGAGACCATTCTCTTCAACACTCTGAAGAAAGCTGGTCTTGTCAGCCAGGAGAATGTCGAGCACTTCAAGAACCCCGATGTTCGTGAGGGTGGTTCCATCATTTCTTCTCAGAAGGTTGGTCCGTCAGTGGCTAAGGACATCACCTACGGAGCCATCATCTCCGTTCTGATTGCCTTGGTGGCCATCTTCCTCTACATCCTGCTCCGCTTCCGCAACCTCGCCTTCTCAGTGGGTGCTATCGTTGCTCTGGCCCTCGACGCCCTCGTGGTGCTCGGTCTCTACTCCGCCTTGTGGGGCATCGTTCCCATGTCGTTGGAGATCGACCAGGTGTTCATTGGTGCCATCCTGACGGTGATCGGTTACTCCATCAACGATAAGGTGGTGGTGTTCGACCGTATCCGTGAGAACATCGGTCTCTACGGCAAGCGCGACCGTCAGCAGCTGTTCAACGATTCGCTGAACCAGACGCTGGCCCGTACCATCAACACCTCTGTGACGACGTTGATCGTGCTGCTCGCCATCTTCATCCTTGGCGGTGATTCGATCCGTTCGTTCTCCTTCGCCATGATCCTCGGTGTCATCTTCGGTACCCTGTCTTCACTCTTCATTGCAGCTCCCGTGGCTTACCTGACACTGGGTCGCACCATCAAGGAAGAGGAAGCTCCCGCCAAGAAGTAAGGTATACACCTTATTAATATATAAGGAAGCATCGCCCAGGCGGTGCTTCCTTTTTTGATGGTTCCCAAATCCTTAATATTGTTTAAATAACAGGCACGAAGTGTACAGGTTTAAACAATTAGTATTATCTTTGCAATGTATTGTTTAAGTTATAAACGTAAAACAAATGAATACTACTGACGAACTCGACGTGATTTCCCGCATACGAGGCGAGGTCATTAGTTCCAAGCAACTGACTGGCGAGAACCTCTTTCTGGCTTGGGGCTATCCCACGGCTATCGTATTATTGTTGGAGTTTGCAGCGCTTTTGATTTGGAATGAAGACTGGTGCGACTGGCTCTGGGCTGGCATCCCTGTGGTAGGGGTACCGCTGATGATGTATTTCCTGAATGAGGACTATGAGCGCACGCATAGAAGAACGCTCGACCAGAATGTCATCCTACAGATGTGGATATTTATCGGCTTTGCCTCTTGCCTTGGAGGTTTTGCAACAGGCTTTGCGGGAGTGTTCCAGCAGTGTTTCTTCGCCTATCTCGGTCTGCTCTGCGGCATGGGCTGTTTTATGACTGGCATCATCCTGCACTTCCGTCCTAAGACCATCTGTGGCATCATCGCATCGCTGCTCTCTGCAGTGCCTCTCTTTTTTCAGGGCGACCTCTGGCCTTGGCAGTTGCTTGTTACAGCCATCACTGTGGTCATCTCCCTCATCATCCCCGGACATGTGTTCCGCCGATACGTGCGAAGACACAATCATCCGTAAAATCCTCGCCATCTGTGGTCAATTAAATAATTCGTGTAATTCGTGCAATTCGTAGTAAAAAAAGAAGTATATGAGTAATTTCAAGTTCCCAGTTATCAATCCTTTGCTGCACAGCGAGCTGCGGCTGAAGGTCATGGTGGCCCTCGACAGTCTCGAGAGTGCCGACTTCATGTATCTGTGTCAGATTACCGATTGCACCCGTGGCAACCTCAGCGTACAGATTACCATCCTCAAGGATGCCGGCTATCTGGTTGTTAATAAGAGTGGTATAGGCCGTTTCTCACGCACCACTTGTAGCATCACAACCAAAGGTCGAGAGGCCCTCCACGCATATGAAGAAGGCCTTCGCCGTCTCTTCGAGCAGCAAGTCCCCGAGAAAGAGCCAGGTGAGGCGGAAATAGCCTGATAGTAGATTATCAGGATGTCCTAATGTCGATGGGCAAACTATGCATTTGCCTGTTTATAATACAAACATTACGAAGAATTATATAATCTAAAAAAATTTCATTATGAAGAAAACAACTAACCAAGTGGCTGTTATTGCCGTTACTATGATGTTCTTGCTTCCACAACCTGTCCAGGCACAGAACGAAGTGGACGAGTTTGGAATCTTCGATCACATGTCGGTAGGCCTTAATCTGGGGACTACTGGTGTCGGAATCGATCTGGCCGCTCCGGTCACCGACTATCTGCAGGTGCGTGCTGGCTACAACTACTTCCCCATCTTCAAATATAAGGAGGATGTAGACTACCGTGCGAAGGGCAAACCGACAAGAGGGTACACCGAGGCTGAGGCAAAACACTACCTGAGTACTGCCCATCTGCTGTTTGATGTTTATCCCTTCCGCAATCTCTCATTCCATACTACTGTTGGATTCTATTATGGTACCGACGAGGTGGCAAAGATTGAGAACCTCATTCCTGTAAAGGACTTCGATGAAGGTGAGGGCATAGCGATTGGCGACTACATCGTAGAGTTTGATAAGAACGGCTACGGCCATGGCTCCATCAAGGTCAACAAGTTCCGTCCTTATCTGGGCATCGGTTTCGGCCGTGCTGTCCCTCGTAAGCGATTCGGGGTAAGTGGCGACTTAGGTGTTCAGTTCTGGGGAAAGCCTAAGGTATATGAGAAACAGACTGGGATGGATCTGGAAGTGACCCGGGATGACTTGGGCAGCGGGAGCGACAAATATTACGATTTTATCTCCAAGTTTCCCATATGGCCTGTACTGAGTCTCCGTTTTACATATAGATTATTCTAATTACCAATATTTATGAAAAAGAAAACTAACCAATTCGCGAGGACAGCGACGATGCTGCTCTTCGCTGTGCTCAGCTCCTTTATGGCAGTTGGCACCTGTTTTGCTGCAGGAGGAAACCCCACAAACGGAAACTGCGGCGATAACGACGCACCCGATGCGGTGAAGTGGGAGTTTAATGTCACCACCGGTACCCTCACCATCAGCGGCACAGGAGCGATGCGCGATTATGATCAAGCTGGTGAACGGCCTTGGTATGCTTGGGGCGATGACATCACCACCGTTGTTATCGGCGAAGGTGTCACGCGTATTGGCGACTATGCCTTCCAGGACTTTCCGTTGACGAGTATCCAGACGAAGAAAGCCGAAGCTGCGCAAACAAGAGCGGATGGCGGCAGTGAACCTATCCCCAGTGCTCTGCCAGAGGGACTGATTTCCATTGGTAAATATGCGTTGAGCAACACACACTTGACCAACCTCACGCTGCCCTCCTCGCTCCAGAGGATCGACAAATTCGCCCTATTCTCCAACGATGAGTTGGCCACGCTCACCTTCTTGGCAACTATGTCGGTACCCTATTTGGAAAATGATGTCTTTGCCAGTTGCGACAAACTGACGGCCATCTATGTGCCCGGAACTTGTGTGGATGACTATAAGAATGCCGACTGCTGGGGTACATATGCTATCCTCATCAAGGCTATTCCCGAAGGCGGTGATGAGCCGGGAGGCGATGAGCCAACGGAGGTTAGTGGTAGTGAGGTGGTGTCCGTAGGTAGTGTTGGCAACGCCAATAGTTATCTGCCCAGTTATCCACAAAGTGAGTATTCAACAAGTCAGCAGATCTACACAAAGGATGAGATAGGCAAAGCAGGGAAGATTACAAGCATTGCTTTCTACAATTACGAAATGGGAAAAGCCCGTTCCTACGATATTTACCTATCGCATACTACCAAGGAGCAATTCGACAGCAACACAGACTGGATTACCGTTAGCGAGGCCAATAAGGTGTTTAGTGGTACGGTGACGCTGGGAGACGGGTGGACAGTCATCGACTTTGATACGCCGTTCGATTACGATGGAGAGCAAAACCTTCTCCTTACTGTCGATGACAATACAGGCAGGAATACGGGGAGCTACCATAGTGTCGGTGTGTATAGTCCGTCTGGTCACCAAGCACTGTACTACTATAAGTCTACCAACTTAGACCCCACTCAGCCTATTACGGTGGAAGGGGATTTCCGTACGAGCTATTCAGGCGACCGAAAGAACGGCATCCAGCTCTGCTTTGAGACTAATCCCAAACCCAGCAGACTCGAAGCTGTCGAGGTTGGCGATGTGAGCGCAATTGTTCAGTGCTCGCTACGTGGCAATGCCACTGCCTGGAACCTGCGCTACCGCAAGGTGGCCAAAGATGGTGAGGAAGAGCAGACATGGACGGTCGTTAACAATCTCACAGACCGTTCAAAGACCCTCGAAGGCCTGACACCACTCACCAAGTATGAGGCACAGGTACAGGCTGTATTCCCTGAGGGAGTCTTGAGCGATTGGACGAATCCCATAACCTTTGTTACCAACTGTTGCCCCGTGGGGCAGCAGGCAGAGATCATCTATGCTCTCAATAGTTTTGGTAGGCACTGGTTTGGCTATGGTGCACAGATTGTAGATGTTACAGATAAAGACAATCCTGTTGAGGTGGCTTTCCTTCGTGCACCAAATTATCAAGCATACAGCGGCACAATAACCCTTTGCTGCGAACACAAATACAAGGTCAACTGGATTTATGATGGAGAAAATTCAGAAATGAACCCATATTATTCTTTGGCACTTTACTTTGAGCCGGGCGATGAATTCTTCAGTATGGCACAAGGCGAGGCACCAAATAAGAACGCTGAGTTGACAGAGTTCATCATGGACTGTGGAGATTATTGTGCTGCGAAGCCGAAGAAATTTAAGGTTGAAAGCAGTAACTTCAACTCTGTCACTCTCACCTTCAACTCTGAAACGACGACTGGCGAGTATGTTTACTCCACTGAGGCCGACTTCAATCCCGATGAAGCCACGCCGACGAGTGTCACCTTCGACGCTGTAGCTGTTAGCGATGAACCTTGGAATTACGAACCCACCCCAACCAACTCGTCCCTGACACTGACAGGTTTAGAGTCCCTTACTAAATATTATGTCCGTGTACGCAGCGTATGCACAGATGGTGACGGTGGCTTTAGCCGTTGGTCTGATCCTGTAGAAGTAACGACAGGGTCGAAATACGATGCTCCGGGACAGGTGACGGTTACAAACATCGACAGCCGTACGGTAAAGATCTCGCACACCCGCTTTGGCGGTGAGAAGAAGAGCAATGTCTACTATCGTCTGAAGGCACCCGGCAATCCCATCGATGCCTCTGCGTTGGTTACCTTCGGTAATGTGAAGGCAAATGGTGAGAAGGGCTTTGATTTCGATGGAAAAGTCACATGGTCTTCTTATGGCTACGAACAACGTCCGTTCAGCAATGTTCTCTATTATCCAGGCATTCCTGCCGGCAGTAACGTCAGCTTCAATGTAGGCAATTGGAACTCCAAAGGCGGTCTCGTGAAGTTCCTTTGGGGCTTTAAGAAGGTCAAGGGAAAGACATCGCAAGAGGTCATGGAAGCATTTGATATGGAGTGTCTGAGCGATGCAGACCGTGCGGCGAGAATCAAGGAGTTACAGACAAAGATAGCTGAAACCGATGACGAAGAGGTAAAGGCAAAGCTGCAGGCTGACATCGATCTGATGAATGCTTTGCCCACCGATGCACAGAAACTGGCACGGATGAAGGAACTGGAGAATCTGATTAGTAATAGTACCGACGAGGCAGAGAAGGTTCAGTACGCTACAGAGCTGAACAATCTGCGTTCGATGATGTCTGCTGCAGAAAACGACAGAGACAGCGGTTTCTCCATCACCAGGGAAGATAATCAGGCAAATGCCCGTACTCGTGGTCTCGACGATGGCGAATATGCTTTCTTTATCCGTCATGCCAACGATGACGGTTATCTGGCAGCGAGGGACTTTACCCTCACACTGCCTGAGAATCTCAACGAGTGGATCATTATCCGCAATATCAGCGATACGGAATACACGCTCGCCGGTCTGAAGCCAGGTACCACCTATGAGGTGATGGTGGAGCCTGTTTATGAAGACGGCACCACAGGCACTCATAGCGCCATCACCGTGTTCACCACCCTTGGTAGGGACGAAGACCCCATGAAGGGCGCTTTCTCTGTCAGCAGCGAGAAGAGGGTCAGCTTTGCAAAGGGCAATCTGCGCTATGAGGGCGACATCTACGGTATGGAGGCAAAGTGGACGATGGCTCCGCAACAGTATGAGATCTTCAGTGAGGATAATGTGAATACAGAATATGATAATACTTATCCCGCCTCTCCGCGAGACCTGTTCTGCTGGAGCAACTCTGATACACGCTATGGTATCTACAGCTATTATTACGATAGTGCAGAGGATACTCAGCAATACTTCCGCGGCGACTTCACCGACTGGGGTACGAATCCGAAATTCTCGGCAGTCTTCGGTTCCGGGTGGTCGACACTGAGCAAGAAAGAGTGGACATACCTGCTCACCGAGCGTGAGAACGCCGATAAGCTGAAGGCATTTGCCACAGTGGCAGGCGTGAAGGGTCTGGTGCTGCTTCCCGACAAGTGGGATGCACCCGACGGTCTCTTGGTGAAGGATGAGATGACAGCCGACGAGTGGGCAGCCATCGAGCAGACTGGTGCCGTATTCCTGCCTGCCGCAGGACAGATGACCGCCGTCTACAATCCAGATACCTACGGAGCTACCACTACCTACACTCCAAATACCGTCTACTGGACCAGCACGCCAGCTGATGCAGCAACAGAGAATGCCTTGGACTTCGGATGTGGTCTGACCTTCAACGAGACTGATGTCACCTTCGCCAACGTCTCCCGCCGTACATATACTGCCGTCCGTCTGGTGAAGACCTTCATCCTCATGGGTGATGCCAACGGCGACGATAAGGTAGATGCCGCTGATGTCGTGGAGATGATCAACGCCAAGAAGAGTCATGAATCTGAGAAATTCAGGATGGAACTTGCTGACATGGACGGCGACGGATATATAACCGACATCGACATCAAGGCCGTTGTCAATAACATCATGACCCCATAGGCATAAACACGATCCCTCTCATCATGATCCCCGAGACCCATTGAGGTTTCGGGGATTTCTACAGCAAACGGTCACACGGTCACAGCTGTGACCATTTGACCAATAACGCAGATTTAAG
Organism: Prevotella sp.; assembly: GCA_016286585.1. GTDB lineage: Bacteria > Bacteroidota > Bacteroidia > Bacteroidales > Bacteroidaceae > Prevotella. The sequence continues at coordinate 22,960 of JAEETC010000003.1, forward strand.
CGTGAATTGTAAATAAAATTCAGAACACATCCTTTTGTGTTTTGCCACTTCGTATATGTATGATTATCAGCGCCTTATGATTACATTGACTTTAGGCTAAGGAAACTCGGACTTTCCTTAGGGTAAACTCGGACTTTACCCTATCTAAACTCCCACTTTACCCTATCTAAAGTCCCTGTTTACTCTATGATTATAAAATATGTAAAATAATTTGACTTCAACTTTTGCCTCTTGTTGTCTCGGCCTGCAACACTGCATCTGACAATGGTAAATTTGTTAAATAACTCAAAAAGACGCAGTGGATTGATGGTAGTTTAGAAAATAAACACTATATTTGCACTTATAAGTTTAATAACTGAACATATAACTATAAATATAATAATGAGTATGAAGAGAAAGAATTATTTGGTGCGGACGGCGATGGCGCTGCTCACCCTGTTTGCGACCATCGGCGCAAAAGCTGATGAACTCACCATTCACGATGGGACAGAAACGAATAGCACTGTTCCTGTATACGGTTACAACGTGGATGGTTACAGTCGGAGTCAGTTTATCATCCCTGCATCGACTTTGGTATCCATGCAATGGGGAAACATCAATAAACTGACATTTTATGCCTCGCAAACATCCGTTAGCTGGGGAAAAGCCACCTTCCTGGTTTATCTGAGTGAAGTGGAAGAAACCACCGTTGCTTCACTAAAAGACTGGGGCTCTCTACAGCAGGTCTATGAAGGCAGTCTATCTATCAGCGATCAGAAAATGGTGATTACCCTCGCCACGCCTTACCAATATGAAGGTGGCAACCTCTTGGTGGGCATCAACCAATCTGTGTCAGGCAGTTACAGCTCAAGTTCTTGGTATGGCGTTACTGCCTCAGGCGCCTCTTTAGGCGGCTATGGGACAAGCATCAGTCAACAAAACTTCCTGCCTAAGACTACTATTGATTTTGCACCGGGAACGGCTCCCGCCGTAGCGAAACCATCCGACCTGATGGCTTCGAGCTTGACATCCAGCACGGCTATAATGAGTTGGGCATCTGCTGAATCGAAGTTCAACCTGCGTTACAAGGAGGTAAGTGCCACTGAGTGGGCCACCGTTGAGAATATTACTGCAAAGACCTACACGATAACAGGCCTTGAGGCCAACACCATCTATAGAGTTCAAGTGCAGGCCGTTAATGGCGAAGAGACCAGTTCCTGGAGCAATGGGGTGACCTTCACCACAGCCTATGGTATCCCCTACAAGCCGACTTTCGCCTCCAAGCTACCTGAGGGATGGGGACACTACTGGGGCAAACTGGAAGATGTGCAGGCGGGAACCACTACGCTGACTGCCTTGAAAACAGGTAGCGATTCATACGCTTGGAACATGGGTAATAATCCCTATGTCAATTTAAGTGGCAGTCAGACAAAGACTTGGCTCGTCACCCCGACAATAACATTGGAGCAGGCCAGCAACCTCTCCTTCGACTTGTGGGAAACAGGCTATTGGGGTAGCGGTGACCCTGCTACCACTGGCACCGACGACCGTTTTGTGGTGCTTTACTCCACCGATGACGGAAACGACTGGACCCAACTCGCACTCTGGGACAATGCAGGGTCGGAGCGTGTGCTCAACAACTTGACTTCGACAGCCACCACGTTCAAGCTCGATTTCCCCGCCGCCTGTGCCGGCAAGAGCGTCAAGGTAGCCTTCTATGCAGAGTCGACGGTGAACAACGCCAGCAACCGTCTGTACTTGGGCAACATTGTCTTCGACGATGCCAACCGCTGCTTGGAGCCTACCGACCTGACAGCCACCAACGTTACCAGCAGAAAATCAACTGTGGGCTGGACTTCGGATGGAAACCTCTTCAACTTGCAATACAAGAAGGTAAGCGACGCAGCCTGGACCACCGTCAGCGGCATCAATGCCAAGACCTACGAACTGACGGGACTCACGCCCAAGACCGTTTATACCTTCCGCGTGCAGACTGACTGCGGCGGCTCGCAGAGCATCTGGAGCGAAGAGGGCACCTTCACCACCAAGTTCGGCATACCGTTCACGGAGGCATTTGCCAACAGCAGCAGACCAGAAGGCTGGACGGGCTATTCCACCCTGATGAGCGATGTGCTCGATGGCACGACCACGCTGAGTGACCATCAGAATAACGGTGCATGGGGAATCACCGACAGTAGCGGTGATTACTATGCCTACGTTAACCTCAACAATCAGTACGAAAAGCAGTGGCTCGTCACTCCTGATATCATGATGGACGTGGATAACAGTCAACTAACCTTTGACCTGCAACTGGTAGACTATGACAAGACAGGCACTGACGACCAGTTTGCCGTGCTCGTCACCGATGACGGCGGCACTACCTGGGCGCTGCTGGCATTGTGGAACAACAGCGCCTCGACACGTGTTTTTAACGACATCTCCTACAATGGCGAGCAGGTAGCACTCGATCTGTCGGCCTACAACGGCAAGACCATCCGACTGGCGTTCTATGCAGAGAGTACCGTCAACAATGCCGACAACGTCATCCGTATTGACAATGTGTCGGTAGATGTAAAATCCGTTGCCGATGCCCACCTCCCGCAGAACCTGGCCGTCAGCAATATCACCAAAAACAGTGCAACCATCACATGGGATGCCGATGCTGCCGTGACGCAGTGGAACATACAATACGGGTTGCGGAAAAACACCTTCAGATACGAAAAGACCTCTGACACTAACTTCTGCGACTTGACGCTCCTGAATGCAGGTACTAACTATGAGGTGCTGGTGCAGGCCGTCAGTGCCGACGGAAACAGCAGTTGGAGCAATGTTTCATTCGTCACCGACTTCCCCGAAGACCGCTGTAACATCAGCTACGAGCTGAAGTCGAAGAACGAGTATGGTTGGAACGGCACCACCATCAAGGTCGTTGACAACACTACGGGCATCGAGGTGACCAGTCTGACCCTTGCCGCTGGAAAGTCCGAAGAGAGTGGTACATTAGAGCTATGTAATAAACGCACGTACAATTTCGTCTGGATACCTGCGAAATACTACGGTGACTGCTCTTACTCTTTCTTCGATGTCAACGGTGACGAGTTCCTCTATGCCGACGCTGGGAAGACAGGCCAGAAGACAACGCTGACATCGTACAAGATGGACTGCACCATCGTCAGCTGCCATCAGCCTAAGGATCTTAAGGCTGACGATGTGGGCTTCTATTCCGTTACTGCCAGTTGGACACCGGGCGACGAAGATCAGGAGAAGTGGGAAGTTTTCTGCCGCACGTCCTACGGAACACCCAGCGCTACGACCGTCGGCACGGAGGTGACTACAACTTCCTACACATTTAGTAATCTGAACACCAACTACACTTATTATATTTATGTACGCGGCGTAAAGGGTGAGGAGAAAAGCAAATGGAGTCGTTGCCTGCAAATCATGACCAAAAACGCCAAAGCTGTGCCTACTGACGTTGAAGCTGACAACGAGACCTTTACGACAGCCGACATCGACTGGACCGTCAACGGCATCGAGACGAAGTGGGAGATACGCTATCGTATAGAAGGCCTTTATGGAGCATTTACCACTGTGTCCGCCACAGAACATCCCTATACCCTGACGGGTTTGACGCCTGATACCGAATATGAGGTGCAGGTGCGACCCGTTTATGATGACGAAAGTTATGGCACTTGGAGTGAGAAAGGGTATATCTGGACGAAGAGCGAGAAAGCGATGCCCAGCGATCTGGAACAGACCGGCGCAACGATGACAACCGCCACGCTCGGCTGGACGAAAAACGGCACAGAAACGAAGTGGAACCTGCGTTGGCGCAAGGTAGGGTTTACCAATGAAATCTATTTGGAAGATTTTGAGAATGGTCTCAACGGCTGGACGGTCTATACCCAAGGTGAAGCACCACAAGAGAATGGTTGGTACGCCTATGAGTACAACAATGCTTATAGTGGATACAAGGTTGCCAGTGCATGGAGTTGGTATAACGAGATAGCCTATAATGCCGATAATTGGCTCATCACACCACAGATACCTTTGAAAGGAGTTGTGAAGTTCTGGGTTCTCACGAACAATGTGGCCCCCGACAGCTATGCCGTTCTGCTTTCAACTACAGGCAAAGCGATAGAAGATTTCACCGTCACATTGCGGCCCATGGCAGCAGGCCCTACCACTAATGAGTGGACAGAGGTGAGCATCGACCTAAGTGCATACACTGGGCAGCAGGGCTATATTGCTATTCACCATGTAAGTTCCGACAAAAATTATCTCTTTATTGATGATGCCGGACTCTATGAGGAAGTTGTTCCTACAGGCGAATGGCAAACTGCTGCAGCAACCGAAACCTCATGCACCATCACCGGACTGACCTCAGGCACTCTGTATGAAGCACAAGTTCAGGCCGTCTATGACGATGGCACCACCAGCGACTGGACGGATAGTGAATGGTTCGGCACCATCCCCCTTGGTGATGTTAATGGTGATTTTAGGATTAATGTCGCTGATATCGTGTACCTCCGTCGATATCTGAACGATGGCACACAGCTGCCACATTTCGATATGAAAGCAGCTGATGCCGACAACTCAGGTAAGGTGGATGAGAAAGATATCGAAGAGATCAAGAAGATGATTATGACGATGCCCTAAACAATTAGCCCATGCACTGGGCATGGGCTAATGAGGGAACCGCCAGAATAGACGGTTTTGAGGGAGAAGGTGATCTTATTTGATCACCTTCTTTCCGTTGATGATGAAGATTCCTTTGCTGGCGTTGTTGACACGGATACCCTGAAGGTTGTAGATGACGTTATTGCCATCGGTGGCCTTCACGGTCTCGATGCCAGTAGTGGCGGTGCCGTCAACGTGTGCGGCGGCTCCGAGACCACCCATCCAGTTGGCAGAGCGGATGGTCAACTCGTCAACAGCGGGATCGATATCAATCTTGAAGGAACCATCGGTTGATAGTCCGGCAAACTCACCGTTCTTGAAGATGGCGCAGCCGGTCATGCCGTTGTTCTGGAGACTGAAGGTCACCGTGCCGTTGGCATACTTGGCATCGGCGGGAGCCTCCAGTTGCTTGGTCAGCGTGGCGGGATCCCACTGTTTCTCGGGATTCTCGGAGAACATCATCTTGTAGCTGAAATTGGCTGCCTGTTCGGCATTGATGATGGTCTCAAAGTCTCCACCGTACGACTTGATGATGTTCGAGGCGGGCGTGATGTTATTGCCTGTGGCATCCATCGTGTTGTACTCACCGAAGAGCACAGGGTCGGTGTTGTTCATACCCTTCTCGATCCAGCGCGACTTGATGAGCGTAGCGGCGGCATTGTTGTCGAGCGTGGTGTTCAGATAGACGGTGATGGGCTGGTTGTTCCAAGTACGTCCGTAGTTCCACGTGCCGTTGCCCTCTGCGAGGTCTATGACCTTACAGTTGTCAAAGACGTAGCCGAACTTCACCGTTCCGCGAGGAGCGACAACGGTGCGGCTGCCCTTGAGGTCGAGCTGACGGGGCTCGAGCGTGAGGGTCGTATTCTGGAAGCGTACATCGCCGCCGCCGCAGATGAAGTCGACGGTGCCGTGGATCTCGCTGTCCTCATAGTACGACTGCATGGCGTCGTTCGAGCTGTAGTAGGTGTCCTGATAGGAGAGCATGCGGATGTTCTTGCCGATGGTGCGGTTGCCGGCGTCGTTGATGACGGCAGCGCGTCCGCCCACCTGCTTGTTGTCGAGGGCACCGTAGTAGTCGAGGGCGTTCTGCAGCGTGAGGTCCTGCATGTAGAGGTTCGTGCCGCTGACGCTGAGCATGTCGGCGCTGCCAAGACCCTCGACGCTCTTGTCGGGAGCAGTCATGATCTTAGTGTTCATGGTCGACTGTCCGATGATGGAGATGTTATGTCCGCTGATGGCGGTCTTCACGGTCTCGCCGAGGTCGTAGACACCGTCGGGCAGGAAGATGAAGGCGCGCTCGGCGTCCTTGCTGGCATTGGTGCCGTTGACGATCTCGAGCACTTCGAGGAGGCTCTCGGCGCTGCCGGGCTTCACGAAGTACCACTGGCCCTGGCTCTCGTAGTTGATCTCGCTGGTGTTCACAATCTTCACGCCGTGGAGATACATCTCGCCCTCGGTGCTGAGGTTCAGGGTGATGGTGCCGCCCTCGCCCTCATAGTTGAAGGCAACGATCTCGGCATCCACGTTCTCATTGTTCTTGCCGGGCAGCTTGCCGATTTCCTTGCCGCTGGCGTCGGTGATCACGATGTCGCCGGCAGTGCCGTAGCGGCAGAGGGTGAGCGACACGATGGCCTTCGGGCCTACGAGCAGGTCGATCTTGTTCTCAGCGTCGCCCTTGAAGGCCCAGCCGTGCTGTGCGTCGTGCCAATAGAAGCTGCCGGAGGGGTTGAAGGCCTCATGGTCGTCGGGATCGAAGAGCTTGTCGGTGAGGTCGAAGGTGTACTTCTTGTAGGTGCTGGCGGTCTCGATCTCTGTGGCGACGGCATAGAGGGTGATATTGCTAGTGATGACATCGTCGACAGTCCACTTCTCGCCGCCGGCGGTCTTCTTGAACCAGCCGCGTACTTTCATGCCCTCCTCGGCGGTGGCGGTGGCATAGTCAACGTCGAACTCGCCGATGGCCTCTCCCTTTTCGCGCTTGAACTCGCCCAGCACCGTCTTCTTGTCGGTGTCGACGTAGGTCAGTGTGAAGTCGGGAGCCTGGAAGAACTTCATTACATACTCGACATTGGTCTCGCCGAAGGTCATCGGGATGGTCACGACGCACTGGGTGGCATCGCCCACATAGCCGATGACACCGATCTCACCCTTCTTGGCCGTTGCCTGGATGGGGTTGGTCTCGCTGATCATCTCCACCTTCTTCGAGAGTTCGATCCTGGCCTCATAGCTGTCGCCGAAGACGTCCTCGGCAGAGAGCTCAATACCGTTGATGGTCACGGTGGCGAGGATGGGCACTTCCTTCTCCGTGCCGCTCAGCGTACCCTCGATGACGATGTCGCCGAAGCCGATCTGCTTGCCGCTCTGCAGGTGGTAGAGGTTGACGAGCAGGCCGCAGGGACCCTCGCCGGGGGTGGCACCCTCGATGTCGTAAGACAGGTTGCTGACACCGTCGTTGCGCTCAGGCTTCACGCCGATGGCCAGCGACACCTTCGTCTTGTCGGGATTCTCCCAGGAGAAGTCGAGCAGACCGTTGTCGGTGCCGTAGCGGGTGGTCTTCAGCGATACCTTCTTCGGGGTGAAGGTCAGGCCGTAGTTAGGCTGGATGACGAAGCGGATGGCGTTGCTCTCGTCGGCTGCCGTGCCGCTCTCGTCTTCGTTCTGCTGGGTCTCGGGCATGAACTGTGTCTGGTTCTGGCGCGAGCCGTAGATAGACAGGTTGCTACCGTAGGTCACCTTGCTGGTGACGAAGTATTTGCCGGCCTCGCCGAAGTCGGCCTTCTGGCCGTCGATGCCGGCGCTGAAGGCGAAGGTGGCTGTGACGGGCTCGTTGTCGAGGGTGGCCAGCTCATGGTCGCCGCCTTCCTTGCTGTGGTTCACGATGGCCACGCTGTGCAGGTACATCTCACCGCTCGACTCCATGACCAGCGAGAGTGTGGTTGCCTTGCCCTTGTATTCGAAGGAGGCTACGCCACCGTCGGCATCCGACTTGGCGGGCAGTGAGCCGAGATCAGCTCCCGTATTGGCATCGACAACGGCAATCTTGGTACCGCCGCCATACTGGCAGTTGACGATGGTGATGGTGGCATCGCCGGCAACCCACAGGTTGATCTTGTCGCCGTTGAAGAGCGCCCAGCCGTGCTGGGAGTCGTGGAAGTAGGCCTTCTCGCTGATGATGTCGATACACTCGTGGTCAGCTGGGTCGAAGTCGGGGTCTGCCAGGTTGTACGAGAAGGTAGCCGTGGGGCCGGGAATCTCCATCGGGGTGGCAACGGCATAGAGTGAGAGGTCGCTCTCCACCTTGTCCGTCACCTTGTACTTCTTACCGCCCTCGGGCTTGTTGAACCAGCCGCGGAACACGACGCCGACGATGGGCTTGAGGTCTTCGGCACCGTACTTGAACTCGTCGATGGGCTGCTGGCCCTTCACCTGCTGGGTGCCGATCACGGAACCGTCGAGGTCATAGTAGGTAAGGGTGTAGCTGGCGTTCAGGGCAGCTATCTCTTCTTCCGTCAGCGCGCTGACAGCTACGTAGGGACAGTAGTCCATGCCCGTGATGGTCAGCGTAGTGGGGTCGCCCTGATAGTAAAGCACGTCGACATTCTTCTTGTCGTTCTTCCAACAAGCGGGGCCTGCGGGTGTCTTCGAGGCCACCTCCTTGCCATCAGCATTGGTCACAGTAATGGTTTTGGTGCTGTAGGTGCACTGTCCGACGGTGATCTTTACGTTTGCGGCCTTGGGCACCACTACCTTCAGGGCGGTACAGCCGTGTTCGCTGTGGTACTTGCCGCTGACGGTGGCTACGGCATTCGCGTCGTCGGCAGCCACGCGGCTCACCTTGCCGTCGTTGCCTACAGCCACGCCAAAGTTAATCTCGGTTCCTTGGGCTTTCATCTCGTCAGCCGTCAGCAGGGTTCCTTCCTGGTCGTTGACGATGACGCTGAAGTCCTTGAAATCGTCTGCCCTGCTTACTATCGCAAGCATCAGCAGGAGGCACAATGTGCCAAGTCTCTTCAAATGTTTGGTCATAATGGTTTTGTTGTTAGATAATTAAATAGGTGTAATCTTCTGCAAAGATAGTCATTTTATTCGTTCCCGCCATCGCTTTTAAGGCATTTTCCTCGTAAACGTTTACGTATAGAGAAGCAATCGGGGCGCATCCCTGCGCCCCGATTACTTTACTAACCAATTAACTAACAATAACCTAATCTTATGTATGAAAAAACTAAATAATGATATACAGTCTTCCTTTGTTTTGACGATGCAAAGGTACGAGCAATATTCTTCATACACAAATCTATTCAGCGAACCAGCTGTTTTTTTCAGTAAACAGTCAGGTACGGCCACGAGTACCCCTAACGCAACTTTTCTCGAACTCATTCCTTAGAGACCTTGACAAAATTTGGGCACTGAGAGAGTACATTCCAGACCCAATCAAGCCCACGTATAGTAAAACGTAAATTGGCATCAATCGCTGGGATGCCCCTACGGTAGTAGGGGTATACCCATCTATGTCACCTCACTATTCTCTATTTTACTTACTTGATAGTAGGTGTACAACTGTTTTCCAAATAAATTCTACCAGCCAAACAAAACTTTTTATCCTCTACTATACCAACTTTTTCTAACTAACGTACTATTTATATTAAAACAACGAGTATGAAGAGACTATATCGAAATTTAGAAGACGATACCAAGAAGCGTATCGCTCAAAGCCTCAGAGGTCGCACGTTTAGCGACTCGCACAAACAGGCTATCAGTGACGCAATGCGTCAGTATTGGGCTACTATACCATATCGCCCATCCGAAAATAACGAGAGTAATAACCAAGACAATGAAACGAGTATGTAGACGACCAATCCAAATCGATGCTCTGACTATCTGCTACGAGGTCGTGCATCCTTACTACTATGAACAACTCAGTAACCTTGACTATGGAGAGTGCCTTGATATGTACGAGTTCAGACTATACCGCACAGATGGACGCTACTTTGATAACGTCTATGCAATCAGACTATGGAACGGCACAAGAGACATCGAATGGGGCTATTTGAAATTCAATCTCGCACGAGGTGACGAACACAGCAACACTCACACCAGCGGACTACGCAAAGTGTGGATGAGCCTCAACAATGAGACCCTATACACAGACGATTTCCACTTTCTAACCTACATAGAGCAGAGGTTAGGGCTTGAGTTTCACAATGTGACGAGCCTTGACCTTTGCCTTGATACACCTTTTATCATCAGTCCATTGATTAAGGCGTACCTACACAAAAAGGACGTGACAACCATCTTGAACGGCAAACGTATCATAGACCGAGACGAAGACAGAGCAGAAATATCCTATACGACAAGTGGAAGCCTCAACAAGCAAGACAAGTACAAGACGGTGAACATCAAGCAACGCAACGCCATCAAAGACAAGACCAAGGGCGTAACCATTCAGACCTACGACAAAGCGGCTGAGATTAGCAATGCCTCAGATAAGCAATATATTCTTGAACACTACGGCAACCCTAACCGTCTCTATCGTACAGAGGTGCATCTAAATGCTGAGGACATCAAAACCTACGTTGAACGTAGGGGCATCGAATATACGCCCCTCTTGCTCTCAGATGAGGCTACCCTCGAAGATATGTTTTTCCATTTCTTAGGTAGTGTGATACGTTTTCAGTGCGGAACATCAGATACCAGTTGGGGGCATATCCTCGGACGTTGGTAGGATTATAACAACCCCCTCTATCAGATATAACCCATCGGTTATATTCCTTTTATATATAGGGGATGCGTATCAATATTAAAACGTATCAGTATAATCAAGAAATCAACTATACTGGTACGTCATTTTTGTATCACTCTAACTTAAAAGATTATTATTCAACTCATGGTTTGATTTTATTATATATTGAGACTTTTTCCCATTTCTTATCATACTCTATTCTGTAATCCAACTCACGAGGATAGGTCTTGTTATTGATGATACCACCAAGATACTCGTGTACGACCTTGGGGTCTTTAACCTGCCATATAACCTCACAAGTTCCATTCCACGTTATCCTTGCTAAATAAACTGCATTTGGTTGGATAGAGTTGCCCTTAATAGTCTTATCAAGTTCCTCTATGTAATCAAAGACAAAGTTACTTTCGTCTGTTGTTGGCATACCATTCATTGCCATATCCTTGAACTTAATAACCAGCGAACACGTCCAGCCATAGAGTTCCTTATGCTTGAACTTTCTAAGGCTTGTGTTCACTACTATAATAGCAGGCTTACCATCAGCAGAACTTTCTACCACAACAAACTTTTCTTCAGGTATCTTAATATCCTTACCACTTGTCTCTGCAAAAGAGAAAATACTTGTAAATAGTCCCATTGCTATCAATATCAGTTTATTCATCATGCTGCTTACTTATTGCTTGATTCACAATTATTCAATAGTCTGTCCAGTTCCGCTCTACTATTGAACTGATAAACATTATCACGAATACGGATGAAGCCTTCAACATCATCCTGTGGTTCAAACAGGCTCTTCGTCGACACACCCAAGGCAGTGGCTATCTTCTGAACCGTATCAAGCCGAGCGTTACCATTCAATGCCCTCGTGAGGGATGCTGGGTCTATCCCCATATCCGCAGCAAGGTCTTTCATCTGCTTGCATTTTTCCTTGCATAACCGCCTCACATTGTCAGCCAATATTTTACTCATACAACTATTTTTCTGCAAATGTAGTCAGAATTGTCGTAAAATACAAATTATTTTAGGTTTATTAGTAAAATAAGTTAAGGAACATTTGGCGGTTTCTTAACTTTTTTGTGCCTTTGCAGAGTAAATAATTAACGTATACATCAAATATGGATAGAATTTGTATCTTTGCCAGAGTCAGCACCAGCATTCAAGAGTACGACCGTCAAGTGAATGAACTTACCACCCTCGCCCAGCGTAATGGTTGGAACGTTGAGGCTATATTCTGTGAGAAGGTGAGCGGAGCCAAGAAAAACGCTGAGCGCAAGGAACTGAGCCGTATGGTGGACTACGTACAAGCCCACCATATTAATAAGGTGGCGGTAACAGAACTCAGCAGGCTGGGACGTGACACACTACAAGTCCTCGAAGTTATTGAGCAGTTCAACAGATTGGGCATCAGCCTCTACATTCAGAACTACGGCATCGAGACTCTGACCGCCGACGGTGAGGTCAACCCTATGAGTCAGTTCCTCATCACCATTCTGGCTGAGGTGGCACGTATGGAACGCAAGACCATCCGTGAGCGTGTCGAGAGCGGATATAAGAACTATCGAGCCAACGGCGGTAAGGTTGGACGTAAGGAGGGCTACCGCAAGAGTGAGGCAGATATGCGTGAGCAGTATGCCGAGGAAATACGCCTATTGCGTAAGGGTATCAGCCTCCGAAATATTAGCAAGATTACAGGTACGAGCGTCAACACAATACGCAAGTGTCAGAGCCTCATCTAAAAAATGTTCTTCAAAAATTTGGAATTGTGAAATATTTTCTATATCTTTGCACTGAACGTTCAACTCAGCTGAGTACTAAAAATAGAGGAGGTGAAAGCCCTCCAGCCCCTAAGGGTGTGTGGAAAATAAGTGTCGTTTGAGACACACGGTAAATAGATAATAAAGTGTTACCACTTGAATATTGTAAGAAAATACTAAACAAAGGAGAACGCAAATGTAGCGAAGAAGAAGTAAAACAAATCAGAGAGTTTCTATACTTCATAGGACAAATAGAAATTAATAATAACGAAGTAAATTATACAGAAGATGAACGTAATACTATATTGTAGAGTTAGTACAGATGAGCAAGCAGACGGATGCTCGTTAGACGTGCAAGAGGAGCGTTTAAGAACCTATTGCAACAACCACGAATATAATATAATAGGTGAAGAGCAACCATACAAAGAGGACTTCTCAGCCAAACACTACGACCTTAGAAGACCCAAACTAAAACAAATCTACGAGTACTGCAAGAAGCATAGGAAGGAAGTCGATAAAATACTGTTCCTCCGTTGGGATAGGTTCACACGAAATCTCGAGTTCGCATTAACATACAAACGCAAATTCTACGATGAGTTGGGCATTGAGATAAATTCTATTGAATCGCCTATAGACTTCGATGGAACAGAGTGGTCGATGATGCTTGGTGTTTACTGCGGTGTTGCACACACTGAAGACTCAAAAATATCACAGAGGACTAGAGAATGTACACGTAAGAAACAACTTAACGGTAATTGCACAAACAAAGCCCCAAGAGGTTATATTAACAAGAGAACAGAGAGTGGTGAGGCATATGTTCAAGTCGATGAGCCACAAGCAAGAACCATACGCAAGGTGTTCCAAGAGGTCGCAAAAGGTGTTGAGGCTCCTAACAATATTAGGCGTAGGCTTTGCCCTTGGATTCCAAAAGATGCGTTCTATAGGATGCTTCGTAATATCTTCTACATTGGATTAATCAGAGTTCCAGCCTACAAGGATGACCCAGAGCAGAAAGTCAAAGGTGTTCACGACCCAATTATAGACATTGAGACGTTCGACAAGGTGCAAGACATACTGAGCGGCAAACGTAAGCACGAGCCAAAGGTGAGCAAGACAATCGACCCAGACCTCTATCTCCGTAAGTATATAGTGTGCCCCATCTGTGGGCACTCTATTACAGGAGCTACAAGCACTGGGAAGGGAGGCAAGTATAAGTACTACAACTGCTGCCACGACGGAAAACACCTGCGCAGACCTGCGAACTACGTCAACGACAAGTTTGCCAATTGGGTAGGCGGTTTACGACCCAACCAAGAGGTGTTAGACCTCTACACTGAGGTACTGCAAGACCTACGAGGTGAACACAAACAAGACGTTCAAAGAGAGGTTGAGGCTCGACGAAAAGAGATTGAGAAGGTTAAGGAGAGACTTACAACGGCTGACGAAAAGTTCTTAGAGGGGAATCTAAAGGATGAAGACTACAGCCGCATAACAGAGAACTGCAAGAAGCAAATCCAAGAACTACAAGGACACATAGACCTCTTACTATCCGACACAAAAGGACTAAAGGAGAAGATAGACTACTCAGTGAACATCATAGCAAATTTAAGAAACTTTATGCTTGATGCGCCAGTTAAGGTGAAGTGTAAGATACTGAGTTCGATGTTTCCGCAAAAAATCGAGTTTGACGGAGAAAAATATCGAACTCACGACTACAACAAGGTGCTCGACCTTATCTTCCAAGAAACCAATAAGTTACGAGGGTACGGAGAAAAAGAAAGTGAGAAATCTGAGGCGGTTTCTCACTCAGTACCCCGACCGAGAATCGAACTCGGAACTAAGCTTTAGGAGAGCCTTGTTATATCCATTTAACTATCAGGGCAGAAGGTTTCCTGAGAAGAGGAAACGGCATTCTGGCTGCAAAGGTACGCTATTTTTTGCGGACAGCCAAACTATTGGGTGACTTTTTGCTGAAAAAAGTCAAAATCGGCCTTGCCATCGGGACCGTAACAAAAGAGACCAACGCGGATGCCTTTCCAGTAGCCGCCACGCATGGGGAAGGGGTCGCAGGCTGGGAGATAGGCCTCGCCATCGGTACTATAGAAGTACTGGTGACGATTTTGCTCACAGTCGTTGGTGATTTTAAGATAGAGACGTGTGAAGGTGCCAGGTTGGATAATGGTACGTTGGCCGTTTTTCTCGATGAAAACGCCCTTTTTGCAGAGACCGATGCCAGTAAACAGCTTGCCAGAACAGAAGAGTCCGGCATAACAGTCACCTTCCTCCTCGACGGCCGTCGTGCTCTCACTCAGATAGCCTACAACCTTTTGAGTCAGCATGTTACGACAGGCTTTCAGACTGTCGGCAGGCAGGGCATCGATGGTGAGGAATCCCTTTCGCTTCAAAAGACTCCAGTGGGCATCGTCGGGATTGTGGTTCCATTGCCAGACGAACTTCAGATTCGAGGAGGAAGGAGTGAGAAGGGAGGAGTGGAAAATGTCGAAATCGTCGATGAAATCGGATGAAACGTATTGGTTTGTCATGGGAATGGCTTGATGATTTCCGAGAGGTTTTCCCCATTTGGCGACGGGTTCGCCAATACCGTTGCCGTTGAGGTCGACACCCATCAGTGGCCAGTCGTCCTGCCATCTGGCAGGTTGCAGATGGACCACGCGCCCCAAGACAGGTGTTTCCTGGAAGTGATAGAACCACCAGCTGCCGTCGGGCGCATCGACCAAAGCTCCCTGATGAGGGCCGTTGATCTTGGTGTCACCCTGTTCAAGCACAATCTTCCGTTCGTATGGACCGTAGATGTTACGTGAACGGAGCACCGTCTGCCAGCCTGTACCTACGCCTCCCTCAGGGATAATCAGATAATACCAGCCGTTACGCCTGAGCCACTTGGTGCCTTCGGCAATGGGGCCTTCATAGACGGTCACGCCCTCGTCGAGCAGTGTTTTTCCGTCAGGTGTCATTCGATGGACGATGATTGGGCCAGCCCCATGACGGCTGCGACCCAGATAGGCCTGGCCGTCCTCGTCCCAGAAAGGACAGGGATCCTCCCATTTCTCCACACGACGGACGAGATGGAGTGGGGCCCAAGGACCATGCGGGTCCTTAGCGGTGGTCATATAAAGACCTTCCTCGGGTGTACAAAAGAAGATGTAATAGAGTCCGTCGTGATAGCGGATAGCGGGAGCCCAGGAGCCTCCGGCATAATGCTGGTTGCTGTCCCATCCAGGCTCATCGAAACGGCGATAAACCTGACTGATATACTGCCAGTTGACCATATCTTCAGACTCCAATACCTGCATGCCCATGAAATGGAAGTCAGAGGCCACCATATAATACTTCTTGCCCACCCGGATGACGTCGGGGTCGGAGAAGTCTGCGTTAATGACGGGATTGATGTAAGTTCCATCGCCCTGATCACCCCAAGAATGGGGATACTGATGGATGTCTGCATCGATGTGGACGAAGTTGGGACGGGCATCGGGCTGCTCTGTGACAATCGTCACACGATCGAAACGGATATTCCTTGCGTGTCTGACGAAGAATCCTTTGGCAGGCAGGTTGCCCCACATCGTTGCCTCAGGATATTCCTTCTCTTTCTCGTCCTTGATGGAATCGTTAATATGTGCCATTTCATCGACAGTTACGCCACCTTGATGGTGGATGGTCACGTTGCTGACTGTCACATTCTTGATGGGATGACCGGGAAGTCCCGTGATGCTACAACCCATTGACCCCGCATGGTGGATCTGAATATTGTTCAGCCGGATGCCATTGATAGTGCCCACATGGTCTATCGGTATCAAAGTGGCAGATTCCAGGTCAGAAGCGGCAGTTGCATATTGATACCCCCTTCCTCTGTTGCCCAGCCGGATGAAAATGGGCGACTCTGTGCCCTCGACGGTCATGTCGGAGACACTAACGTTCTCTAAAATACCCCCGTCGACAATCTCCAGTGAAACGGCTGACGAACCAATCCACTGGCCGAAGAACTTCTCCCGTTGGTCGCTACTTGGCTTTACCACAATACCACTGATGTCGATATTTCGGAAACCGCCGTTGGTCTCCGTACCCAGTTTTACGGCATTGCAATGACTGCTCACCACGCAGTCAAAGATACGGATATCCTCGCAAAGACGGGGTGAGGTAGACTTAAGCGTGATACCGTCGTCGTCGCTGTCAGACGTCATGCCACGAACAATTACATCATGGCAACCATCCAGATCAAGGGCATCGTTGTTGTAGTTGTTTCGGTTAAAAACCTTGATTCCATCGATGAAAAGCCGGTCGCAGGCGAGATAGTGCTGCATCCAGCAGCCGCTGTTCCTAAGTGTGATATTCCTTACGATGATATCCTCGCCACGGATGATCCGCAACAGGTGAGGACGGGTGATACCCTCGTCATTCCATGAGAGTTTCCTGAAGGCACGTCCACGTCCGTCGATAGTTCCCTGACCGTCAATAATCACATTCCTGACCTTGTCGGCATAGATGAGTTGGATGGTCGCAACATTCGTACGTAGCGACACATAGTCCGATTTCATCGGAATATAGTCCTTCAAATCGGTACTTCCGTAGAGTGTCGCACCCTGTTCCAGATACAGACAAACGTTGCTCTTCAGCACAATGGTGCCCGACTTATACATGCCTTCCGGAATCACCACCCTGCCGCCGCCTGCCTCTGAGCATGCGTCGATGGCCTGTTGAATAGCCGTCGTGCTGAGTTGTGTCGTGTCGTTCTTTGCTCCGTAACTGATGATGTTATAGTCGGCCGCGTAAACGGTCATGCATCCTGTCATTAGGATGGAAAAAACAATCCTTCTCATTTTACACCTTTATTTAATTGTGTGCAAAGATACATAATATTTTTGAAAGTAACCAATACTTTTTCATTTATAATGCATGGCAAAGATTTTCGTTCTTAGTACGTACTGCTTTCAATATTAATTCTTATCTTTGCCCTGTTGATTATAAACTTTAAACCAGACATGATGAAAAAACTGTTCTTATTGTTGCCGTTATTGGCATTGTTGGGTTGCACTTCGACAGAAGTTGAGAATCCCGTGTTGACCATCGAGGGTGGTCAGATTCAAGGTGTGTTGGCCGAGAATCCCGGCGTGTATGTTTACAAAGGAATCCCTTATGCTGCTGCTCCTATCGGTGATCTGCGCTGGAAAGAGCCCCAGCCCGTTGTGGCTTGGGAAGGGGTAAAGGTGTGTGACCGTTTCGGACATCCCGGCTATCAGGCTGTACACTATCCCGGTTTCTATGCTTCTGAGTGGGGCTACGGTGACGAGGCTCCTTATAGTGAGGACTGTCTTTATCTGAATGTCTACACGAAGGCTCCAGGTCAGGTGGACAAGAAACTGCCTGTGGCCCTGTGGATTCACGGTGGCGGCTATCGTGAGGGCTGGGGCACAGAGCCAGAGTTCGACGGTCAGGAATGGGCCTCGAAGGATGTGGTGCTCGTGACCATCAACTACCGTCTCGGCATCTTCGGCTTCATGCCTTATGGCGAACTCTCCGCAGAGAGTCCTCATGGCGTATCCGGAAACTATGGTATCCTGGATCAGATCCAGTCTCTGAAGTGGATTAAGGCTAATATCGCCCAGTTTGGTGGCGATCCCGACAACGTGACCATCTTCGGACAGAGCGCTGGTGCCGGCAGTGTGCGCACCATCTGTGAGTCACCACTGGCCCGTGGTCTGTTCCACAAGGCTGTCATCATGAGCGGTGGTGGTCTGAACGTGCCCCCGAAGGATGGTGAAGCAGCCAAGCTGGCTACACCGATGGCGAAGTTCTTTACCTATAATCCCACGCTGAAGGAGGCTGAGGCAGAGACCAAGAAGGTGATGGACTGGGCTGGTCTGACTGATCTTGCCAAGTTGCGTGCTGCCTCTACGGAGATCCTTTACCCTATGTGCAACATCTATAATATGGTTAATAAGAGCGACCTCTATGTGATGGAGCGCCCGATTGTCGACGGCTATGTATCCCTGAAGAGTTTCGACGAGGCTGCACGCGAGGGTTCGATTGCCGATGTGCCTTATATGATTGGCTATACGCTGAACGACATGGGTTCGATGGGGCCTGGCATCGCAGAGTTCTGTAAAGTGCGTCAAGAGAAGGGTGGCAAGGCCTGGGCTTACGAGTTTGCCCGTCCGTTGCCCGATGACGGCAAGCATCCGGAGATTACGGATCGTCTGAAAGGCGCCTTCCACTCTTCCGACCTTTGGTTTGTCTTCAAGAGCCTGAAGCACTGCTGGCGTCCTTGGACACAAGGTGACTGGGACCTCTCGGAGAAGATGCTGACGGCCTGGACGAACTTCGCCAAATATAGTGATCCCAACGGCGCTGAGGGCTCTGAGGGTCTTGGCTGGGCACCCTGCACGGCTGAAAATCCGCAGTTCATGCTCTTCAAACTCGACGATAAGGATGCTGAGGCCTCTGAGATGGGTGAGCCGATTCTGCCAGAATAAACCTTCAAAAATATTAAGATGAAAAGACTATTTCTGTTTTCGTTCTTCCTTTGTGCTGCCTTGAGTGCCAGCGCACAGAACCCTTATCTCCCTTTGTGGGAACATGTGCCCGATGGTGAGCCCCGAGTCTTTGAGGATCCCGACCATCCAGGTAAGTTGCGTGCTTATATCATCGGTTCGCACGACACGAACTATACCGCCTATTGTGGCAGTGATATCCGCATGTGGTCTGCTCCTGTCGAAGACCTGACGCAGTGGCGCGATGAAGGTCCGATCTTTACCTGGTATGTCGACGGACAGTGGGACACGATGTTCGCCCCAGATTTGGTGGAGGTAAAGGACAAGGCTACGGGCAAGAAGACCTACTACCTCTATCCTCACTCCCGTGGCTGGCGTCGTGTGGCGATGGTCTGTAAGAGCGACCGTCCCAATGGTCCCTTCACACCCATCAACCTGACGGAAGATGGTCGTCAGTGTGTGCCTGGCTCACTCATCGACTTCGATCCCTCCGTATTCATCGAGACTATCACAGACAAGAAGGATAAGGACTTCGACAAGGGCTTCCGCGCCTATGTATTCTATGGTTTCCAGCATTCTACGGCCTGTGAGTTGGATCAGAACACGATGTACTCCCAACGTCCAGGAACCGAACTGATCGATCCCTTCATTCCCGCCAGCAGTGCTGATGGTCGTTTGCTTGACAAGGAGGGTAGCGTGTATAAGGCCCTCTATGAGGGACAGAATCCGCTCGACTTCAACTTCTTCGAGGCATCGTCTATCCGTCAGGTGGGCAATAAGTATGTGATGGTGTTCAGCGGCTACAGCGGCAAGGAATATGGTCTGGGCAACACCAATTCCGCCCTGCGCTATGCTTTCGGTGACTCACCCCTCGGTCCCTGGCGATCTGGTGGTGTGCTGGTTGACTCCCGTGGCGTAGTGGCTGGCGAGAATGGCGCCCAACTCATCACCACCAATGCCGGCCATAACACCCACGGCTCACTTCAGGAGATCAACGGTCAGTGGTATGTGTTCTATCACCGTCCGCCACGAGGCTTTGGCTTTGCCCGTCAGCCGATGGTCGCTCCTGTGAAAATCACTTGGGACAAGAAACCCGTTGCCAAAGGTGGTGTGGTAAAGATTACAGGCTATGACCCATACGCAGCCAACAACGAGTGGACGGCTGCCGCTGCCGACGGTAATACCTATACGGGTGCCGAGGTGACCTCCGAAGGTTTCCAAATCTTCGGACTGCCGCCGTATGCTTATTATTCTGCAGGTTATGCTTGCTATATGACGGGTGGCACGAATAGCAACGAGTGGATGCAGGACAATCACGATATCTGGAACAACTCTATGGACCTCGTTGGTATTACCAACGGTGGTATCGTGGGCTTCAAGTACTTTGGCTTCGGTGGCCTGGCTCAGGACACGAAGGGACTGAAGGCCTTTGAAGGTACGAAGGCTGGCGACGGTACTGGTCTCTATCTGAACCTGACCTCTGGCGGTCATGGTGCCTTCAAGATTCACGTACGCCTCGATGACCCCTGGAAAGGCGATGAAATCGCGGTTTTTGATATTCCTGCCGATGATTCACGCACAGCAAAACTGTATCATAAGAATGTGCCAGCCGTTGAGGGACTGACAGGCAAACATGCTATCTACCTCGTGGCTGATGGTCCGGATATCAAGGTGCCAGAGCGTCCACGCTGGGGTGGTCCCCGTGGTCCGCAGCGTCCTGACGGACTCTTTAATCTCCACGGCATCGGCTTCATGAAGGCAGGCATGAGCCTGAAGGCCCCTCAGGTGCCACAGGTGACGATTATGGCTGATGGTCAGAAACTGGTGATTCCTACGACGCCTATTCGTTTCACTAATCTCAACGGCTATACTGATCAGACCCGCTATCAGGTGTACGGCAAGTTGGGCGAGGGTTCGAGACTCACGGCTACCTCCAACAATCCGGAAGTGAAGTTCGAAATCAGTCCCATCGTCGAGGGTCGTGCCACCATCAAGGCCACTTGGCAGGGCTTGACGAAGATATTCCTGATTAACTAAGCCGCCAGTAATCAAAAAAGGCAGAGGATCTCACTGATTCTCTGCCTTTTTTATTATGCCTTGGATTTCTTCGTCGCTTGGATGAAGTAAGCTATTAATAATATGTACGCGAGAAGCGAGCAAACCTCGGAGAGTGGATTGGCCAGCCACTCGTCGCTTACAGGGTTGAAACCTCCGAAACGAAGCAACGCACTGATGACACCCATCAAGGCTCCGCCAGCAATGAAACCAGAGGCAAGGAGCGTACCCTTCTCGCTTCGGGCTTCATTCTCCTTCTTATCCTTCGAACGTGTCTCCACATACCAATGTACGGCTCCACCTATCAACAGCGGCACGTTCAGTTCCAAGGGAATGAACATGCCCAGCGCAAAGGCCAGAGCAGGCACCTTACAGAGTGTGAGTACGATAGCGATAGCAGCACCAATGGCATAGAGTACCCAAGGTGCCCCCACACCGTTCATCAACGGATCAATCACGGCAGCCATCGCATTAGCCTGAGGCGCAGCGAGCTGTCCGGAGGCAAAGCCGTATGTCTCATTCAACAGCATCATCACACCTCCGACGGTAGCGGCAGAGACGAGTGTACCGAGGAACTTCCAGGTTTCCTGCTTCCTTGGTGTCGTTCCCAGCCAGTATCCGATCTTCAAATCCGTGATGAAAGCCCCAGCCATAGAGAGGGCCGTACAGACGACACCACCCATAATGAGTGCAGCCACCATACCGCTGGTGCCCTGCAGACCAACGCCCACCATCACCACAGAAGCAAGGATGAGTGTCATGAGCGTCATGCCACTTACGGGGTTCGAGCCTACGATGGCAATGGCATTGGCGGCAACCGTAGTGAAAAGAAAGGCGATGACTGCCACCAGAACGATGGCTACCAGCGCCTGCAGCATATTGCCGTCCATCACGCCAAACCAGAAGAAGATGAACGTGAGAACAATGGTTACTATCGATGAAATGGCGATAAAACGGAACGGCAGGTCTCGTTCTGTACGCTTTTGTGCCACAGCAGCTTCTCCGCCGCCTTTCATTTCCTTAGCCGCCAGCGAGACGGCTCCCTTGATGATGCCCCACGACTTGATGATGCCGATGATGCCGGCCATCGCGATGCCGCCGATACCTATCGACTTGCCGTATGCCTTGAAGATTTGTTCTGGCGACATATCGCCCACGGCCATCGTTATCGACGGATCCCACTGGTTCAGTACCTCAGAACCAAACAACAGTGCAAGGCCTGGCACGATGAGCCACCATATGGAGAGCGATCCCAAGGTGATGATGAGCGCATACTTGAAACCAATGATGTAGCCCAGGCCGAGAACGGCAGCGCCCGTATTTACCTTAAACACTAGCTTGGCTTGATCTGCCACCGTCTGTCCCCATTCCACGACTCGCGAAGTGAAATTCTCATTCCACCAGCCGAAGGTTGCCACGATGAAATCGTAGATTCCGCCCACTAATCCTGCCATCAGCAAAGGTTTTGCCTGATTACCGCCCTTGGCACCACTGACGAGCACCTGTGTGGTGGCCGTTGCCTCTGGGAAGGGGTATTTGCCATGCATGTCGGAGACGAAATACTTGCGGAAGGGTATCAGGAACAGGATGCCGATGATACCGCCCAACAGCGAAGCAATAAATATCTTCAGGAACGAGGCCGACATCTCAGGATATTTCGCCTGCAGGATATAGATAGCCGGCAAGGTGAAGATGGCTCCTGCCACCACAGCACCAGAACAGGCTCCTATTGACTGGATAATCACATTCTCGCCCAGTGCCTTCGAGCGTCTGGCTGCCGTAGAAACACCTACTGCAATAATGGCAATGGGGATGGCCGCCTCGAACACCTGTCCCACTTTCAGTCCTAAGTAGGCTGCGGCTGCCGAGAAAAGCATCGCCATCAGCACACCCCAAGTGACTGACCATACGTTCACCTCTGGATATTGGCCTTGAGGCGACATCATGGGTTCATACCGTTCTCCCTCCTTCAACTCCCGAAAAGCATTATCGGGCAATTGTGTCTTCATTTCTTCCATATATGATTCTATTGTTTAATGACTTTCGCAATACGTTCAAGGGCCTCCATCAGACGGCTGCGCTGGGTGGCGATGTTAAAGCGGACGTAGCCTTCGCCCGTCGTCGGGCCGTACATCGTACCAGGGTTTATCCATACTTTCGCCTCACGGAGCAGACGCTCGCAGAGTTCCTCCGATTTCATGCCCATGGCCGAAATATCTACCCATGGGAGGTAGGTGCCTTCAAGACGGCTTACTTTCCATTGAGGGATGTTTTTCCCGATGAAATCGCACAAAACTTGATAATTGCCCCATATATATTGGTTCAGTTCGTCGATCCAATCCTCACTCTCGTTATAGGCGGCTTTCAAGGCTACAGGTCCGAAGGGGTTCAAATCGCAGACCTCGTTGATGTTGATGGCACGATCAAGTCTTCGACGCCAATCAGGCCGTGAGCAGATGATATTGGCGGTCTGCAGACCAGCAATATTGAACGATTTAGAGGGGGAGTTCAGGATTACGCTGTTCTGACGGCAAGCCTCACTGACTGCCGCAAAGGGCTGGAACTGATAACCAGGCATGACCAGTTCGCAATGAATCTCATCGCTGACAACCTTGACACCGTACTTCAGACAGATGTCGTTCATCCGTTCCAGTTCCTCATGGGTCCAAACGCGACCAGAGGGATTGTGAGGATTGCAGAGCAGGAAGACGGTTGTCTTCTCATCGGCACACTTCGCCTCGAAGTCGATGAAATCGACCTCAAAGGTGTCGTTCACACGCTTCAAACCACACTCCAGCACCTCGCAGCCGTTGTTGCGGATGGAAGAGAAAAAGCAGTTGTAGTCTGGCGATAGGATCAGCACCTTTTCACTGGGCATTGTCAGAGCCTTGACGGCAACGGACATGGCAGGCACGACACCAGTGGTATACAGGATCTCCTCACGGCAAATCGTCCAGTTATGCCTGCGACGGAACCAGTTGATCACTGCCGTGTAGTAGTCTTCGTCTACCAAGGTGTAGGCGAACACACCGTGCTCAGCACGTTCAAGGATAGCTTTCTGGATGGCAGGTGCTGCCTTGAAATCCATATCCGCCACCCACAGGGGAATCACCTCGTCGTCAGGACTCTCGTCCCATTTCACGCAGTTCGTACCACGTCTCTCTACCAGTTCATCGAAATTATACATATTAACTCTATTTTTGACAGACTAACATACTAACATATTTTTCTTTTTTTAGACAGAAGAACATAAGAACAAATTATTTCCAATACATGATATTGTTATTCTGTTTTTAAATTATGTTCTTATGTTCTTATGTCTAGAAAAGGTACTTATGTCTTTTCTTTTGTTCTTATGTCTATCACGCAGTTGGCAGGCTGGCGGACGTTCTCGTCGATGGTGATACTACCGATGGAATCGGCAATAATATGTCCGGAAGTCGGATTTTTGATATTTTCGATATGTCCACGGATATCGGCCTCGACGGTGGAATACTCGAACATACGGTCGCACATCTTGTCGATGGTACAGTTCTCCAGCACGAGGTTCTGGGTGTAGCAGAGCAACTGCTCACCTGCCAGATGGCAGTTCACCAGCCTGACGTTCTTCGAGTGCCACGCCAGATACTCGCCATCGAGCACAGAGTCGTAGATGGTGACATTCTCGCACTCCCAGAAAGAGTCCTTCGTCAGGATATTCGCATGATGCACCTCGACGTTCTTGCAGTACTGGAACACATATTTCGAGTCGCTCTCCAGCCCGTCGACGTAGATATTCTGTGAAAACATAAATGGATACGTGCCCCCGTGCAGCTTCACGTTCTTGATACGGATGCCGTCCACCTTCCAAAATGTCTCATCGGCATCGGTGATCTCCACATTCTCCAGCGTCAGGTTCTTCATCTCACGGAAGAACTTCGGTCCGTCGATACGTGAGTTGGTCATCACCAGATCGTTGGTGTACCAGATGGCAGAACGGGAGCCTAAGGCGAAGTAGCAGTTGTCGATCTTTGCACCGTCAACATGCCACCAGGGGTATTTGCCGTAGAATTTGCAGTCGTAGGCCTCCATGTTCTGACATTGTTTGATGCCCGACTCTCCGTCGGTGATAGTGACCCGCTCCAGGCGCAGGTCGTGAGTGGCGAACAACGGACGCTCGCCTCCGAATTGTTGGTCTTTGATTAGTTTCATTGTCTTGGAGTTATATTATCAGGGGACAAAGATACTGCAAAATGATTGAAATACAAAATAAAATGCATAAAAATTCCGCAATCAGTATCATCCGATTGCGGAATCCATGACCCTTTTTTGGGTTTTTATGTGATGAGAGAGAGAAATCGTTGTTTACTTGACTGCCAGGAGACGATTGCTGATGATGTCCAGCGGTTCCATGCAGAGCAGGCTGTTGGTGAGGAACATGTTATCCTTGGTCTCATTCATCTTGAAGGTCTTTACCGATGTCACGTTGGGAGCCACCTCACGATAGAGAGTCACCTCGAAGGGCAGGTCGTAGCCGTTCTGCTTAGCGTCCCACTTGCTGGTCTCCATGTTGTAACCGTTCTTATAATACTTATAGGTGTGGCGGAAGTCGTTCACCCACTGCTTCTTGCTTTCGTCCCAGCGCATCACCTCACGAGTGGTCAGGCGGCCCTGCTCGTCGTAGCTGTAGCGATACTCCATCTTGGCGCACATCTGGTTGTCGGCCTTTTTCTCGTACACCTCGATCTTGTGGATCACACCGTCCTCCAGGTCAGAATTATACATGAAAGGAGCGTTCACGTCGTTAGCGGCGTTGAAGTACATGGTCAGTACTGTTGCGATGGTGATAATTGATTCCATATTCTTTGTTCTTTTTGTTACTACACCTGTTAGACGCTGCAAAGGTAGAATAAACTACAAAAACTTTAAGTTATTTCTATGTTATCTTTAGGTTAATACGCTAAATGGTGTTAATAAATTCTAAATGACACCTCAAAAGTGTTATCTTTTTGTGTTTTTGCGGTTATATCTGTGGACACTAGTGAAAGTCCATAAATAAATAATAAGGTATAGTATGAAACATTTTAGTATTGTTCTATCAGTTCTGAGCTTGGCATTGATGATGTCTTGCTCAAAAGAAGATGAAAATGAAGTTGTGGTTGTTGACGAGCCCGTTGTCCCTGTTGTGAGTCAAGAACTGACTGGTGAATTCGAGGGTCAATGGGGTTCGTGGTCGTATGTTCGTCAAGGAAAGATAGTAGTGAACGATGGATATATCTTCATAGATGAACTACCCGCGGATTTAACAGTCCGCAATCTTATAGATGATGTAAGAGATGGTTGCTTTTATCATCCAGAGGAAGAGGCAAAAATGAAAGATAGAATAGGGAATTTCTTTTTCGCGACATCCTACAAGTATCCAACTACAGACCTGGAAATCAAGTATAAATTGAACTCTTATTCCGAAGGTGTCTATTCTGCTTCGATTCTAGGTATGAAGAACGAATGGTCGGATATCTCCATAACCATCTCGATAGAAAACGAACCTCCTTATCCTAGTGATACCATTGTCATTGATGCTCCTGAAGCAAACTGTATTTCATTTCCAGTCGAGGCAGACAGCGTGCCTTATCGTGTTGACTTAATCTGTAAGGGAAATGAGTCCACCGCAGAACTTAATATGACAACAGGATTGTGGAAATTCGACTATTGGTTTAGTTCTTATAGAATTATTAACCTACAGAATGGTCAGCAAATTGACATGGAAGTTATTTGGGGCTTGCCTTATACATATAAGAAAGAAGACACCATGCTACTACGATTCCACGCAAATAAAAGGATAGGATCGGCAGAAGAGAAGATTTCTTTCTATTTTTAAATTGGAAAATTGTTCAAAAATTTGAAATAGCATACATGCCTACACAAAATGGTCATTTTCGACTGAAATACAGTGGTTTACAAAATTTGAAGCATACACTAAGTCTACATAAAGCCTACACTGAGCCTACATAAAATCAGCCATAATTAGGTTTTCAAGTGGCTTACGTGTCATGGTTTGGACTATGTAAAGTCCTGGATTGAAGGCTTTGCGTACATTGAAAGGTTAGACCTTCGTGCGAAATTCTCTCGAGAATTTTAGAGAAAGGATGGGGGTGACTGGGAGTTTACCCTAACTAAACCTCAAAATTCTCGAGAGAATTTTACTCGCACCCTTAGGGTGTCTGCCTCTGTCAATACATTTTCATGGGACTTTACTGACTGGTAAATCCCCGTCATCTGCGAACTATCTGCGTTATTTCTGCGACATATCTACGACGTCATCGTCACACTTTTGTCTAATTTTACCCCATTTTGTGTAGGCTCAGTGTAGGCTTTATGTAGGCTCCATGTATGCTTGAGTTTCTAAAAACACCTTTAAAATAAGGTCTTTTGAGCGATTTTATGTAGGCATGTAGGCATTTTGCAAATTTATGTGCAATAACTTTGATTTTTGAAATTTGTCATCTGAAGGCAAAGAGACGGGCACAAAATCTTAAAGTATCTTAAATATAGACCAACAAAGTGTAACCTTTTGTATTTTTGCAGTTATATCTATAGACGAACATTTAAATGGGTTATGAAACAAATTGGTATTATTCCATTTGTCCTCGTGATGGTAATCTTCATGTCTTGTTCAAAGGCTGAAGATGAAGTGATAAATAGACCTTATGAGGATATCATGGAAGATTTATCTACCTACTATGGTACCTTTGAGGGGGATTGGCAACTGAGCAAATACGGTAAGACCTGTTCAGGGGAGATAGAAGTGAAAGCTAATGAGATTGTCTTCGATCTGCCAGCCGACTATCTTGTACCCAAATTAGGGTTAGTAAACGAAAAGTCAAAGGCTGACCACTCTGATGAACCATTCTTTATGACAACATCAGGTTATACCTACTTTAATACCACTCAGACGATGCACTATTCCATGCTGGGTTATTCGACAGATGCCATTTATATCAAGAATAATCAAGGAGATGGTGGACTATCGTTTGGTGTAAAGGCCGATGACGTAAATTACAGATTGAGTTTGGTTGGGTTCAAAGAACAGCCTTCAGCTGTATTTGACTTCAGTTCTGGTCAGTGGAGACTGGCCATACCTATCGACAAGGCTACTATCTATAATCGAAAAACAGACGTGCAGATATCCATTGCCTTACTTAATGAAGATACACCAGAGACATCTGCTTGGTTGCTCGTTTTCAGGACAAAGAAAAAGATCAAATAGTCGTGCAGGAGTCGGAACGACAGTTGATAGAGGGTATACAGTCTGGTGACAGGGAGGCGTTGCGGCGTCTCTATGAACGATTCTCCAGATTTGCGATGGGTGTGGCGCTGAGGTATGTGCCAGAGCGGGAAGATGCGCTCGACGTCGTGCATGACAGTTTTGTCATCATCCTCACCAGCATCAACAGCTTTGAATATCGTGGCGAGGGATCTCTGAGAAACTGGGTGTCGAAGATCGTCAGCCATCACGCTATCGACTGGATTAAGAAGCACGAACAACTGTCGTTCTCTGACCAAATGCCCGATGAAATCGAGGAAGATGAAGAGGCCGTAATCGAGGATATACCTAAAAATCTGCTGAACGAGATGATTGGTCGACTCCCCCTGAGATACAGGGTCGTCATCAACCTTCGAGCCTTCGAGGAACTCTCTCATAAGGAAATCGCCCTCAGACTAGGCATCAACGAAAATACATCTGTCACTCTCTTCTCAAGAGCCAAGCGCAAGTTAGAAAGGATGATGAAAGAATACTTAAACTCACAAAGGATATGAAACAGGACGAATGGATACAACGACTACGAGACCATCTGGCAGACTTCGAAGCGCCTGTCCCTGATGATTTGTGGGAGAAGATTGAGGCTCATCTTCCCAATGAACTCGTCGCTGAGGATACAAAATCCCGTATGATTCCCCTGTGGGTAAGATGGACTGCTGCAGCTGCCATCGTGGGACTCCTCATTGGTACGACAGCCTTGTTATGGTCCAACCACGAAGAAACGAAGACGACTCCGATAGCCTCTGCAGCAAAGGAGATGGATAAAGGTGCGGAGGAAACTCAAGTCAAGATTGTATCACCTGTTCTCGCAGAAGCAGTTGAAATGGAGAGGGCTCCTCAAGCTCTGAACGATACGATTCCTATATATAATAATGAAGTGGAACCAGAGAATGCTGAATCACAGCCCCAACAGCTTTCCGCAGAACCAACACCTACTGAAGAACAGTCCAAGATCGTGTCCCCACAAGAGACGCAGATAAGAGAACTCGGCCAGAAGATAGCAAAATGCAAGGAACATCGTGGCCGAGGAACGACGTTCAGCCTCTATGCCTCCAACGGCTTTGGTGACTTGTCGAATAGAAACGGAGTGCTGATGAGCCCACAGATGCAGGCCAACTACGACTATGATAACCGCATGGGTGTGTCATCGACCCGTAGTGGTGGTCCCGTCTATCTCGCAAACTACGAGGAACGGCAGAAATATTACCAGCCCGTATCCTTTGGTCTGACGCTAAACTTTCCCATTTCATCGAGGTTTTCCCTGTCTTCAGGTGTGGTCTATACTCGATTGAGTTCCGACTTCACGAATAGGACGAACAATCTGGAATACCAGAAGCACCAGACGCTCCACTACATCGGAATCCCCCTAAACGTGCAGTATCATGTTTGGAAATGGCGCAGTCTGAATGTTTATGCAACGGCTGGTGGGCAAGCGGATATGAATGTGAAGGCGCATTTAGAGTCGGATGGGCTGGAGAAGGATATGGAGAAAGACCGGATGCAATGGTCGGTGAACGGTGCGATGGGCGTGCAGTACAATCTCATCCCCCAGTTAGGCCTCTATGCCGAGCCAGGCATTAAGTATTACTTTGATAACGGCAGTCATGTTCGTAACTACTTCAAATACCGTCGTACGAACTTCAACCTCCAGATAGGCCTTAGGCTGAACATAGAAAAACCATAGATTCCCCAGAGTGAAGGGTTTTTGCGTTAATAAACTATAAATAATCAAGGTCTCTTGCAGTTTTTGGCTTCCTTTATACATTATATAAATTGAAAGAACTAATTTTGCAATCAAACTTGATGTAAAAAGGAATTGCGAGTAATCATTTAGACGTGAAAAAGTATTTATTGGTATTCATCGGCATGATGGCAGTCGTGCAGGGAGTCAGGGCTCAGGAGTATTTCTCCTCTGCCTCTAATTTTGCGCGCCTGTATGTGGGGGCGGTAGAAGCACAGTACCAGACATCGGTCTGGCATGACAACCCTTATTACAAAGAAAATACCAGCACATATAAAGGCCGTATCAGTTATCACGGTGTGGTTTATGATGATGTACAACTGCGTTATGACCAATATAGACAGCGTGTTGTTATCCTTTCACCTGCGTTAAATGTGTTTTGTGTGCCTGATCAGGAATTTGTTGACTGGTTTGAGATGGATGGTCACAGATTTGTGCACGATCCGGAGGACAGCTTGCGATATGCGTCTCTGCTCTGTGATGGAAAGTCTAATGGCGTTCGTCTTTATCATAGTGTGTGGAAATTTTATAATGGTCAAAGAGGAGTTGTTGGGGAAAAGTACACTTTGAGTACTCTTCGCACCCTAGAACATTATACCCTCATTACTCCAGGCGGAGAAAACTATCATGTGGAACGGGCCTCGGATGTGGCAAAGGTCTTTCCTGATCAGAAGAAGCAGATCAAACAGTTTGCCAGGAAGAATCATCTTTCCTTCTCAAAGAGTAAGCGTGAGCAGAGCCTTGCGAAGGTTGTGGAGAGTTTAAATAGAAGTGAGAGGTTAGAGGTGAGAAGTGAGAGGTCAGAGGTGAGAAGTGAGAGAATTGATTCAGTGACAGATTCAAGGGAAGAGTCTAATCTCTCACCCCTCACCCCTCACCTCTCACCTCTGTCCATTGACGAGAAGTCGCTGATTACCGGCATTCCCGTTCTTGACAGTGATACGATTGCATTGTCCGATGCCAAGGTCTATATTGTGCCAGGTGTGAAGAAGGCAAGGGCCAGTATTGCCGACGACCAGGAATTGGCTGAGATTGTTGTTGTGGGTGGGCGCCAGTCGACTGTGGATAACATGATGATAGGTGCTGAGAAGTTCAAGCCCCAGATTCTGAAGAACATCCCGTCAGTTTTTGGCGAGGCAGATATTATGAAGATCGTGCTCACGCTGCCAGGCGTCACCACCGTTGGTGAGGCTTCGAGCGGTTATAACGTACGAGGCGGTGCGACAGACCAGAACCTCATCCTTTTCAATGGTGGTACTGTGTATAATCCCTCGCATCTGTTCGGACTGTTCACTTCGTTCAACTCTGATGCAGTTGAGGATGTGGAGCTGTTTAAGTCGAGTATTCCCGTAGAATACGGCGGCAGGATCAGCAGCGTGCTGAAAGTGGTCTCGAAAGAGGCTAATATGCGGAAGTTTACTGGTTCGGCCAGTATTGGTGTGCTGACCAGTAAGGCCAATATCGAGATTCCGATCGTGAAGGATCATGTGTCGCTGCTCTTAAATGGCCGAACCACTTATAGCGACTGGATCCTTAAGCATCTGCCAGAGAAGAGCGGCTACAAAAACGGTACTGCCAACTTCTATGATTTTGGAGGCGTACTGACGTGGAAGCTCAATGATAAGCATCGCTTGAAACTGTATGGCTACTGGAGTAACGACAGGTTCTCGTTCAGTTCAGATGATAAATATGGCTACCAGAACCGCAATCTGTCTGCTGAGTGGCGCTCTATCCTGAATGAAAAAGTGACAGCGACCTTCTCTGCAGGACTTGACCACTACGATTATTTCAATGATGACAAGGCCGTACCATATATGGCTGCCCGACTGAGTTTCGGTATCGACCAGCTGTGGGGTAAACTGCATATCCGCCATCGTCTGACGGAAAAACAGGTCTTCTCATACGGTCTCTCTGTACAGCACTACGATGTCCAGGCAGGAAAGTATGAGCCTTTGGGTGAGGAGTCATTGATCAAGACCGATCAGTTACAGAAAGAAAAGGCACTGGAGAGTGCTGTGTATATCGACTATGAGCGTTCGCTCACAGACAAACTGACGGTTTCTGCGGGCTTGCGCTATTCCATGTTCAATGCGCTTGGTCCTCGTGATGTGAATATTTATTCTAACCATGAACTCCCATCGGAGAAAACTTTGTTGGAAACACGTCACGAAACAGGCATCATCAAGACCTATCACGCTCCTGAGATACGCCTGTCGACCCGTTATGCCCTCCAAGAAAACCTTTCCCTGAAGGCGGGCTTTAACACGATGCACCAGTACATCCATAAGGTGTCGAATACGTCCATCATGTCGCCTACAGATATCTGGAAGCTCTCCGACTTGAATATCAAACCCCAAAATGGCTGGCAATTGGCAGCTGGTATCTATTATGAGACAGCCAAAAAGGAGTATGAGCTCTCGGCAGAGGTCTATTACAAGCATATCGGCGATTACCTCAACTATCGCAGTTCGGCTGTCCTGCTGATGAACCACCACCTTGAGACGGATGTGATCTCTACCAAGGGAAAGGCCTACGGTGTGGAGCTTCAGGTGAAGAAACCAATAGGAAAAGTGAATGGATGGGTGAGCTATACATTCTCACGTTCTTTGCTCTGTCAGGATGACGAGAGAGTGGCTGTGCCTCTGAACGATGGTGACTGGTATCCTTCAGAATACGACAGACCTCACGAGGTGAAGGCTGTGCTCAACTACAAGTTTACTGAGAGATATAGTTTTTCGAGCAACTTCAACTATGCCACAGGCCGCCCCACGACTTTGCCTGCAGGCCAGTATTACAATTCATATAATCATAGATACATGCCATATTATAGAGACCGCAATACATATCGTATTCCGGACTATATGCGTCTGGATCTGGCGTTTAATATAGAGCCGACTCATAAACTGACCAGTTTCCTTCACACGTCGTTCTCCATTGGTGTGTATAATGCCCTTGCTCGCAAAAATGCCTATAATGTCTATTATGTCAGCGAAGGGAACCAGATAAAGGGATATAAGTTGTCTGTGTTTGGTTCTGCCATTCCTTATGTCTCATTGAATATACGATTTAATTAAAGGTGAAAGAAACAGTTATGAAATATATAGGATTTGGAAGTTCAAAGGTGTTTGGTGTGAGGGCTTTAACTTTTCACCTTTTCACCTTTTTACTTTTCATGGCGTGTACGCTGTCGGGCTGTATCGAGGAATTTGAGGCAGACATCCCTGTAGACGAATCTGACTTGCTCGTTGTCGAAGGTACGATATGTTCCGGCAAATTGAGTACGTTCTCCCTGTCACGCACGCAGCCTCTCAATGTTTCCTATGCACCACCTCAGTGGGTAAAGGGAGCTGTCGTCTCTGTACGAGGGAGTGACGGCTCCGAGTATAGGGCGCGGGAGGCTGATGATTGTTACTCCTGCGAGGTTGGCAATCTTTCTCCCGACGAAGAATATTATCTTCATATAGAGATTGGTGGCGAGGTCTATGAGTCCGAGCCCCAGAAACCGCTTCGTACTGAGAAGATTGCAGATGTGAGTGGAGTGCAGAGCACGCCGAAAAGCAATATCGACGTGGTCCTTACGACTGATGCTCCCTTTGATTCCGCAGAGGTGAACTACTATTCGTGGACATACGAAGAGACATGGGAAGTATATGCTGACTATACGACCCATATATATTTCGATACAGATAGTTTGGCACCTTTCCCTTTGGAAGAAGGTGTCAGCCTGTTTCCTAACCATGGCTGGAAGGACGGCGCAAGCTCGGAGACAATCATTGGGTCAAGCGTCAATTACGAGGGACAGCACATTCAAAGACTCAAATTGTATGACATATCTCAGAGCGGCGAGCGTATATATCATAGATACAGTGGTCTGATACATCAACGTGCCATCTCAAAGGCAGAGTACGAGTATGAACTTGCACGGCGACAGGCAGACTCTGAGATGGGAGGCTTATTCTCTCCACAACCGTCATCGCTACCTACAAATATCCGTTGTCTCACGTCAGGCAACCATGCCATTGGGTTCGTGGGATGTTCGTTGAATACGAGTGATTACAGGTTTTTCTTCAATTCCACGGATTTCCAAGTCACCAACCCACATGGGATCGAGTTCCTATGGCTTGAGTTTGAAGGTAGGAACGAAACAAGATATAAGAAATTCCTTGAGAAATGCCGTCAATTGGCATACACCATGTACCTGTGTGAATGGATTGACGAAAGAGACACGCCTGGCGGTAAACTGCGAACAGCGTGGGCATACGAGTATCAACTTGATGTCAGGTATAAAGGCGCATATCTCGAAAAACCAGACTTTTGGTAAGTATGAACAGAGAGGATTAATTTTGCAATCAAACTAGATGTAAAATAGAATTGCGGTAATTATTTAGATGTGAAAAAGTATTTATTGGTATTCGTCGGCATGATGATAGTTGTGCAGGGAGTCAGGGCTCAGGAGTATTTTTCCTCTGCTTCTGATTTTGCTCGCCTGTATGTGGGGGTGGTAGAACCTCAGTACCAAAAATCGTTGTGGCACGACATCCCCTATTATAATGGCACTATGAATATGTATAAAGGCCGTATTTGCTATCATGGTGTCGTGTATGAAAATGTACAACTGCGTTTCGACCAGTTGAAACAATGTGTTGTGGTTCTTCCTCCAGGGGAAAGTGTGGTTTGTCTGCCAGATCAGGATTTTGTTGACTGGTTTGAGATGGATGGCCACAGATATGTGCATGATCCAGAGGACAGCTTACAATTTGCGTCTCAGCTCAGTGATGGAAGCGCGAACGGCCTTCGCCTTTATCATAGAGTGTGGAAGGTTTATAGCGGCGAAAAGAATTTTGGAGGAAAGAAGTATCTGAAGACGCTGAGTACCGAAGAGCAATATACACTTATGACTCCTGACGGAGAGATGCATCACGTAAAACGTGCCTCGGATGTGGCGAAACTCTTTCCTGAGCAGAAAAAGCAGATCAAACAGTTTGCCAGGAAGAATCATCTTTCGTTTTCAAAGAGAAAGCGTGAGCAGAGCCTGGTGAAGGTTGTGGAGAGTTTAAATAGAAGTGAGAGGTTAGAGGTGAGAAGTGAGAGGTCAGAGGTGATAAGTGAGAGAATTGATTCAGTGACAGATTCAAGGGAAGAGTCTAATCTCTCACCTCTCACCCCTCACCTCTCACCTCTGTCCATTGACGAGAAGTCGCTGATTACCGGCATTCCCGTTCTTGACAGCGATACGATTGCATTGTCCGATGCCAAGGTCTATATCGTGCCAGGTGTGAAGAAGGCAAGGGCCAGTATTGCCGACGACCAGGAATTGGCTGAGATTGTTGTTGTGGGTGGGCGCCAGTCGACTGTGGATAACATGATGATAGGTGCTGAGAAGTTCAAGCCCCAGATTCTGAAGAACATCCCGTCAGCCTTTGGTGAGTCGGATATCATGAAGATTGTGCTCACGTTGCCAGGTGTTACCACCGTTGGAGAGGCTTCAAGTGGTTATAATGTGCGAGGCGGAGCGACAGACCAGAACCTCATCCTTTTCAATGGTGGTACTGTGTATAATCCCTCACACCTGTTTGGACTGTTCACGTCGTTCAATTCTGATGCAGTTGAGGATGTGGAGCTCTTTAAATCGAGTATTCCCGTAGAATACGGCGGCAGGATCAGCAGCGTGCTGAAGGTGGTCTCGAAAGAGGCTAATATGCGTAAGTTTACAGGTTCGGCCAGTATTGGCGCACTGACCAGCAAGGCCAATATTGAGATACCGATCGTGAAGGATCATGTGTCGCTATTGTTGAATGGCCGTACCACTTATAGCGACTGGATCCTCAAGCAGTTGCCAGAGAAGAGTGGCTACAAAAACGGTTCAGCGAACTTCAACGACCTTGGTGGTGTGTTGACTTGGAAGGTCAATGATAAGCATCGCTTGAAACTGTATGGCTACTGGAGTAATGACAGGTTCTCGTTCAGTTCTGAGGATAACTATGGTTATCAGAACCGTAATGTCTCTATGGAGTGGCGCTCTATCCTGAATGAAAAAGTGACAGCGACCTTCTCTGCCGGACTTGACCACTACGACTATTTCAATGAGGACAGGAACACTCCTACGATGGCTGCCCGTTTGAGTTTTGGCATCGACCAGCTGTGGGGTAAGCTGCATATCCGCCATCGCCTGACGGAAAAGCAGGTCTTCTCATACGGTCTCTCTGTGCAGCACTACGATGTTCAGGCAGGAAAGTATGAGCCTGTGGGTGAGAAATCTTGCATCACGACAGATCAGTTACAGAGCGAAAAGGCGTTGGAGAGTGCGATCTACGTAGACTATGAGCGTTCGCTCACAGACAAACTGTCTGTCTCTGCTGGCTTGCGCTATTCCATGTTCAATGCACTCGGTCCTCGCGACGTGAATTATTATGATGGGGATGAGTTGCCATCAGAGGAGAACTTGTTGGAGACACGCCACGAAACGGGCATTATCAAGACCTATCACGCCCCTGAGATACGACTGTCTACCCGCTACTCCCTCCAGGAGAACCTTTCCCTGAAGGCGGGCTTTAACACGATGCACCAGTATATCCATAAGGTGTCGAATACGTCCATCATGTCGCCTACTGATATCTGGAAACTCTCCGACCTGAATATCAAGCCCCAGAAGGGCTGGCAGTTGGCGGCAGGTATCTATCATGAGACAGCCAGCAAGAAATACGAGTTTTCGGCAGAGGTCTACTATAAGCATATCAGCGATTACCTCAATTATCGCAGTTCGGCTGTTCTGCTGATGAATCCCCATCTAGAGACCGATGTGATCTCCACCAAGGGTCGTGCCTATGGTGTGGAGCTTCAGGTGAAGAAACCAATAGGCAAGCTGAATGGATGGGTGAGCTATACATTCTCACGTTCTCAGGTCCGTCAGGAGGATGATCGGGCGACCATGCTTCTGAACGATGGCGACTGGTATCCTTCAGAATATGACAGACCCCATGAGGTGAAGGCCGTGCTCAACTACAAGTTTACCGAGAGATACAGCTTCTCCAGTAACTTCAACTACGCCACTGGTCGTCCGACGACCTTGCCAGCTGGCCAGTATTACGACTCGCATAATCAGAAATACATGCCATACTATACAGACCGCAATACCTATCGTATTCCAGACTATATGCGTCTGGATCTGGCGTTTAATATTGAGCCGACTCATAAACTGACCAGTTTCCTTCACACGTCTTTCTCCATAGGTGTGTATAATGCCCTGGCTCGCAAAAATGCCTATTCGGTCTATTATGTCACTGAAGGGAGCAGGGTGAAAGGGTATAAGTTGTCTGTGTTTGGTTCTGCCATTCCTTATGTCTCACTTAATATGCGATTCAACTAGATATGAGAGCTTCCCCTTTTCACCTTTTCGCCTTTTTACTTTTTATTCTGTCGGGCTGTGTTGAAGAATACGAAGCAGATATTTCGTCAGATGATTCCGGCTTGCTCGTGGTCGAAGGTGCGATATGTCCCGGATTGAATAAGTTCGTCCTGACGCGTACTCTGCCCATCAATTCTTCCTATATGCCTCGGATGGTAACGGGAGCCAGCGTCTCTGTACATGGGAGTGACGGCTCTGAATATCTGATGCAGGAAGCCAATGGCTATTACGCCTGCAGTATTGATGCCCTCAATCCTGACGCGACCTACTATCTGCGGATCGAGACTGATGGTGAGGTCTATGAATCTGAACCCCAGAAACCGCTTCCTACCGAGAAGATTGAAGAGGTCAGTTTGGCGCAGGAGACGCCTGAGAGCAATATCGATGTGCTCGTCACGCCTGAGGCTCCTGTTGATCCAGGGAAGGCAACCTACTATTCGTGGACATACGACGAGACATGGGAGGTGCATCCTGACTACACGACCACCATCTATTTTGATATCAAGACAAGTTCGCCTGTCTTTGACCCTTATCAGTTTCCTTCGCGTGGCTGGAAGAATATGTCAAGCTCGACGATCCTGGTTGGGAATAGCCGGAATTACGAAGGACAGCACATCCGAAAGCTCAAACTCTATGATGTTGACCGTGCCGATGAGCGTGTGTATTATAAGTATAGCGGTCTGATTCATCAGCGCACCATCTCCAAGGCTGAGTATGAGTATGACCTTGCCAGGCGTCAGGCGAGTTCAGAGATGGGTGGCTTGTTTACGCCGCTGCCGTCAGCCTTACCTTCCAATATCCATTGCCTCACGTCAAAAAAGCACGTGATAGGCTTCGTGGGATGCTCATTGAATACGAGTGAATACAGGTTCTTCCTAATCCCAAAGGATTTCTCTATCAAGTATACCTACCCCAAAGACGCCCGCAGATGGCTCGACGACTGTACTGAATGGGATTGCTACCTCATGGTGGTAAAAGAAGGCATGTACCTGTGTGAATGGAAAGACGAAAGGTATATGCCAGGCGGTGTGTTGCAAACGGCATGGGCCTACGACTATCAGCTCGATGTCAGATTACGGGGTGCGTCTGCTGAAGAGCCTGAATACTGGTCATTGGAAGAGAATTTTAGCTATTGAAGATTGAACATTAAAGATAGAACATGAAGAATAGATTATTATCACTGATAGCTGCGATGGTGCTTGTCCTGAGCACCTGTGTTGCAAATCATCTTGCCTTACAGGCAAGCGGGATTCGAGTGGAGACCGATCGTACATGGTATCTGGCTGGTGAGGCGATGAAAGTCCGCGTAACTGCTGATGATGCCATGATAGCCTACGCAGAACTGTGCGATGCCTCTGGTCTGGCGGCTGGTGTCGTGCTAAGTCTGAAAGGGGGAAAGGGGACTGGTATTCTCGAACTGCCAGCCTACCTCCATAGCGGGTACTATGTACTGTCTGTCTATACTCGCCACGATGCAGAGGTGTCTCAACAGCTTGTCGCCGTCATCAATCCGCTGCGCAAGAGTTATAACGACGATATCGAATGGGTCCGTATCACGGATTCCGACTCATTGAGCTATTCTCTCACTTCTCACCTCTCACCTCTCACCTCTTTTCAAAAAGATCCCCTCATTGGGTCTGTCCGTGAGACAGAAGGCCATATCATCCAGGCGCGTATCAAGAACGTCTATGATGGCCAGACATTCAAGGGCAGTCAGATTTGCCCATCCTTAGCGATCGTGGGAATGCAGATCCATTATTTTGAGGGGCAGATGATCAACGACTCCACCGCTATCTTCTATACCTTTGGCATTCATGGCAAGCAGCCGTTAGTGCTCTCTGCCAGAACAACCACAGGCGTGAGTCTGCCTATCGAGATGATCAGTCCGTTTGCCACCCTGCTCCCCAAAGAGCTCCCACATCTCGTGTTCCATTACCAGCGCAGTGAGGTGGAGGCCCGTTCTCTCGACATGCAGCGCCACCAGAAGGCCATTGCGCCTGCCAAGCGGGAGTTGAAGATGGGTGATTTGTCTGATGATTCGGCAGAGGAAGGCGTACCTTTAGACTATGACGAAATGGTATTTGGCACGAAGCCGGATCTCTCGTATAACCTCGACGAGTACCGTCAGTTTTTCACCGTGAGGGAAGTGCTCCTTGAATATGTGAGTTGTGTCAGCAATCGGAAAATCAATGGTGTATCTCAGCTGATTGTCCGTAAGGAGCAGGATGTCTTCAATAGTTCTTTGCCAACATTAGTACTGATCGACGGCATGCCAGTCTTCGACATCGAACGGCTGCTGAACTATGATGCCCGCCGTATTCACTATATCAACATCTACGCAGACCAATACACATTCGGTCATGACATCTATAATGGTATCCTGTCGTTTGTGACGCGCTCTGGACGGCTCACGAACTTCCCCACCGAGCCCAACACCCAGTATCTGGTCTATGATTTTCCTGAGTGAAGAATGAAGAACAAATATAAATATGTGTCTGTGGCGGCGATGGTGGCAGTGATGCTGCTGTTGGGCCTCTACATGTGGATGACGTGGCGCTCGGCTGTGAGGGATATCAGCGAGCGGGCTGGCAACCAGCTGCCGTGGGCGATGTTCTACG
Source organism: Prevotella sp. (assembly GCA_016286585.1). Classification (GTDB taxonomy): domain Bacteria; phylum Bacteroidota; class Bacteroidia; order Bacteroidales; family Bacteroidaceae; genus Prevotella. The sequence continues at coordinate 62,738 of JAEETC010000003.1, forward strand.
AGAGTTATACCCGTGCCGAGATTCTGTCGCAGGGCGATACGCTCAGCCTGCCCGAATTGCGTGGCGACCTCTCGCTCGTGTCGTCGGTAGAAGGCATGAACGATGTGCTGAGCCGTAGGTATCACTCCGAGGTGTCGCTCGATACGCTGGCCCTCTATGTCGACTCCCTGCTCAGTGTGGTGAGCCTCGACCGTAACTTCACGGTGATGGAGGTCGACAAAGACGGCAAGGTGCTGCGCCAGAACAACAGCCAGATGACGGCCACGTCGCTCAAGACCCGTGTGTTCAGCATCCGTCGCGACCAGTCGAAGGGCATCCTGCTGGCACTCAACAACCCCTATCCTGATCTTCTGCGTCGCGTGAGCCCCCTGTTCCTCGCCAGTGCCATCATCCTCATCCTTTTTGGTGCCATCCTGCTGAGGCTGTTGCGCTACCTCGACGAACAGCGGCTGATGGCAGAACTGCGCAACGACTTTAGCTATGCGATGGTCCACGACATGAAGTCGCCTCTGTCGAGCATCATCATGGGTGCCCGCTTCCTCCACAGCGGTAAGGTCGACGACAAGCCGCAGATCAAGGAGAAATACTACTCCATCATCGAGAGCGAGGCTGAGCACCTGCTGGCCTTGGTGAACAAGCTGCTCACCATCTCGAAGCTCGAGAACAAGAAACTCATCCTGAACAAGCAGACCGTCAACCTGGAGCCCGTCATCGACGATATCGTGGAGAAAGCCCACAACAAGACTGACAAACCCATCGATTTTACCGTCGATCTGCTGACGAAACACGTGCTGGCCGACGAGCAGTATCTTGCGGAGGCCATCTCGAACCTCGTCGACAATGCCATCAAGTACTCCAAGGATGAGATCCGCATCACGATCACCTCGCAGAGCAGCGACAAGTACGTATTCATAAAGGTACGCGACAACGGTATTGGCATCTCCCGCGAAGACCAGCGCATTATCTTCGACAAGTTCGGCCGTGCTGCCGTCCACGAGCAGAACCGCAAGGGCGGGGTCTCAGGCTTCGGTCTCGGACTGAACTATGTGGATCAGGTGATGCAGGCCCACGGCGGCAAGGTCACCGTCGCCAGCGAGAAAGACAAATACTCAGAGTTCACACTCTACATCCCTAAACAATAATTTTTTATGATCAAACTACTCTTGGTTGAAGACGATGCATCGTTAGCGTATATCGAGAAGACCGGTCTCGAAGACATCATCGGCGGTTATGAAGTGACCACCGCCACGAACGGCAAGGAAGGCCTGAAGGCCTGGGAGGAGTCGAAGCCCGATGTCATCATTTCCGATATCGACATGCCCGTGATGAACGGCTTCGAGATGGTGGAGCGCATCCGTGAGACCGATCAGGATGTCATTATCATCTTCACCTCTGCCCTCACTTCGCCCAACGATGTGAAAGCTGGCTACCGTCTGGGCATCAACAACTACGTGAAGAAGCCCTTCGTGCCCGAAGAGCTCGACGCCCATATCCAGGCTTTGATGAAGATGCGGGGTGGGGCGAAGACCCAGAAAGAGACCAGTCACTATCGACTCGGCAAATATACCCTCGACGCAGACCACGCCACCCTGCGTAACGACGAGACCAACCTCTCGCAAACCATCACCCAGCGCGAGGCCCAGATCCTGCAGCTGCTGGCAGAGAACAAAAATAATGTGGTGCGTCGCGAGGCCATCCTCAGCCGCTTCTGGAACACGGAGGATGACTATTTTGCCTCCCGTTCCCTCGATGTCTTCGTCAATAAGCTCCGCAAGCTCCTTGCCGACGAGCCTCGCATCCAGCTCAAGACCGTCCGTGGCGTCGGCCTCCAGCTTTTGGTGGAATAGCATGCAGGTGGGGACAGCTTTATGTCCAGAACTCTTTTTCTCCTGTATCCTCCATCTCTCCCTGGCATTGGGGGCAGGTCTTCATGTCCCATACACGGATATGGTCACTGCCGCACTGCAGGCACAGACGCCCTACCTCGCTTCTGTATGAAGGGGCAACGTCTGCGATGATGCCACCCACCACGATGTTCTGGATCGTCTTGCAGTCAGGGCAAGACATAGCCATGATCTGTTGGCGGAACAGTCCGCGCCCTTCGTACATTTCGGCCTCATAGCCGCAGGCCTTACAGCGAAATTTTCGTTTCCAAGACATCTTGCTATGGTTTTATGTTTAGGCGAAGACCAACCTGAAGGTTGAAGTTCGTGGGTTTATATTTGAAGTAGTTGTGCACGTGGCTGCCATTGTCGAAGTAGTACTTGATGCCTGGTTCGGCATAGACACCCAGTTGTGGGATGATGTCGTATTGTATGCCAACGGCTCCACCTACAGACCACTGTGTACGATCTTTCTCCATCTTCACTTCCGTTCCGTCTGTCACTACCCGTACTTTGACGTTGAAATCGGCCTGTGCACCTGCCGTTGCATAGATGTTCAGACCACGCCATTGCCAGGCGTGATACTGCACGTTCAGCGGAATGCCGATGTAGTGGAGCGTCATCTGCTTTTGGTAGACAAGATAGTCTGCCACGTTTGTGAAGTCAGAGCGCAGACGTGTGTAGACGACTCCTGAAGACAAGGAAAATGCCGATGAAATGGGGATGTTTGCTGTCAGTCCGAAGGAAATGGGCTGGTAGTGCTCCTGCTTCTCTTCGTAGTTGTAGAGGTAGACGGGACTGTCCGCACGTGTGCCTGCCGTTGTCAGGTTCCTGTCAATTCTGTAGTTGTCCAGCATCTGCTGACTCATCAGTACGCCGTTCTTATTGGTCTGATGGCCGAAGCCATTAGAGGCATAGAGGTTAAAGCTGACCTCTGAATGACGCGTATTCCTGATTGTGGCAACCTCCTTGCTCTGCTCTTTCAGAACGGCCTCGATGGTCTTGCTTTTCTCGATTGTTTTTTTCTCCTCGACGGCTTGCTCTTCCTCGATGGCCTTGTTCTCCGCTACAGTCATGTTCTCCTCCCCAGCCTTGATTTCATCGAAAGTCTCGATTTCATCGATGCTCCTGCCTGTCTTCATGGGCTTGCAAGTCTGAGGCACTATCGCCTCGGAGAGCGTCTCGTCTTTCGCGTTTTCTTCCGATTTCATCGGCGTTTTTGAGCCTTTCTTGACTTCTGCCGTGAAGGGGGTTGAGGGCTTTTCCTCTTGATTCCAGTTCAGAATGCCGATACCCGTGATGAGGCCCACAAAGGATGCTGCTGCGGCCCATTTCGCCCACAAGGGAATGGTTCGGGCAGCACGCTTCGGCGCTTCCGTGGGTTTGGGAAGACGGGCCTCAATCTCTGCCCACAGACCATCGGGGACAGGCTCTTCGTAGTCTGCCAGTTGGTCGCGAAGCTTTTTGATCCACTCGTCTTTCATTTCTTTTGTGAGTTTAAGTATTCTTTAATCATGTCTGCCAGCAGCTTTTTGGCGTAGGCGAATTGCGAGGCAGAGGTCTTTTCGCTGATGCCGAGTTTGTGGGCGATGTCTTTGTGGGTGAGTTCTCCGAAGATGTGGAGGTTCAGGACCGTCCTGCATCCCACAGGCAACTTTCTGATCAGCCTGCTCATGATTTCTGGTGGCGCCTCTTCCACATCGGGCACATTTTCGTCGGTTTCATCGGGTATTTCATTCGTCAATACGATACCCTCATGGCTCTTTACCCAGTCGATGGCCTCGTTGGTGACGATTCTCGACACCCAGGCTTTCAGTGAGCCCTCGCCCCGATAATCGAAGGAACTGATGCAGGATAGTATGTTCACGAAGCTGTCCTGTACCACGTCGAGCGCATCCTCGCGCTCAACGACATACCGTCGCGCGATGGCCATAGCATATCGTGAGAAGCGGTCGTAGAGGCGATGCATCGCCTCACGGTCTCCGCCCTGTATCGCGTCAATCAGCTGTCGTTCTGTCTCCTGCACGACTTTTCCTCAGTTATTGGAATGATTTGGTACCATTCAGGCCTTTCCTCTCTTTGGCTTTAAAGATGATCGTCTGTGAATCTCGGTCTCCCCCATCAGGCACCAGTTGTTTGCTGGTGATGTCGAATGTCCTGCCGTTATCCAGATCAGTGATGCGGACGGTCTTAAACCTGTAAACCAGCGTCCACAATTTTGTCGTTAAGTCAAATACGGCATTGATTTCATTCGTACTGTTGATCAAGTCGATTTGGTATTTGTGTCCGTCGTCTGCGATGACTCCAAATGAAAAATCAAGTTGGGTCTTGACATCTGTGAAGTGATTATCCACGAGGGTGGCCGAGGCGTAGATGGCTTCTGAAGAAGCACCGCTCATCCTGTACGTGATGGTCTGCTCAGGATCACTATACGAATAGGTCGTCTCTGCAAAGGCGTGTATATTAAGGATATTACCGAAGACCAATTCACATGGAAAATCCATTTGGATGTTGTTTCTGTCTACTTCGATGGTTCCTTTCGCGCTGGCGTAGTCTTCGTAAAACCATTCTCCCTCAAAAACGCCCATCAAGTGCTGCTGGACTGGTATGTCGGCATCTTCGGAAGTGATAGCGTCATCGTTGGTGTCTTTTGAGCACGAAGCCATCAGCACCAACCCCAAGAGTAATATGCTACCATGTCTCATCATCATGTGTTTCCTTGATAAGTTCCTATAAAGAAGACGGCTCCACTGCTGGCCTCACGTATGATATATACAAAAGGCTGATTAGCATAGAAGAACACTTTGTCTCCTGAAACCATAAAATCTGTGACTCCTAACTCTGCTACAGTGACAGCAGAAGTCTTGGTTCCTTCTTCGTTTACTTCGATAGCAGCAGTTTGTTCCATCTTAGACACATAAAGGTTCTTGTTTTTGCTGATCAATGATAAATCTGCCTTATCCTCGTCGAACACCGACTCGACGCCCATTTTCTGCAAAGCGCTCTTTACATCGGCCTTGTAAGAGCCTTCAAATTTTGGAAGTTTGATGTCAACATCCCTTGTTGAAGGATATTCATAGGCATAAGTGCTCCATTTACTCATATCAAGTGAGTTCACAACATCGCTGACAGTTTTCCCCTCTTTGGGAAGAAATATGGTCATACTCCATTTGTCGCCAGATCCATAGGGCAAAAGGAGTGTGTAGAAATCAGAGCCCTCGCCAACACGGGCGATGGCATGACGATGCATCATCTTGACCGACTCTGTGGTGCCATCTTCTTTTGTGAAAGTTTCTATCTGCGTATCTTTCTCATCAAACTTCTCTGTCCATGTGGCCTTAAAGCTGATGGCATTCAGCAGAAGCATCGCAGCATCCTCGTTCAGTTGGTTCATCAAGGTTGGAATCATACCGTCAGTGTGCTGATCGCTCCAGTTGTTGATCGTGTTTAGAGAATTGGCTGAAGCAAAGTTTAACGTCATCACCTCGCCTTTGTAGTATTTGCTAATATCATTAACAAACTGATCCTGAAGTTCTATATGCTGTTTGTCGTTAACCACCACACAATTGGCCGTCTGCAACCATACAGAGGGATCCGCCTCGGGTGTTTGTTCTATCATGGCTTTGCAGAATTCGTTGATAGCCTGTTTCCCGTCCTTTCCGAAGCCCAGTACAGCGGAGATCTCCTCTGCAGTCTTACCAGCAGAACCGTCATTGAGCATCCCTAACATGTATACGGCACTGAAGGGCGACACAATAGTGCTCTTGTTATCATTCTGACCTTGAATGACTGCCTTATACAGGTTAAGCGCAAACTCGTTGCTCCTTTTTACATACTCTTTTTGCTCTTGAGTCAGATCTACAGACCTTGTCTTAGGCAACATGTCTATCACAATGTCGCCCTCATGATTATCATTGCTGCAGCCTGAAAACATGACAACAGCCAGAACGTAAATCGCGAAATAATACAAACCTTTTCTCATCATCATCATATATTTATACCATACAAGTCAATACCTTAACAGTTATCTACTTATATAACCGCAAAGGTATGGAAAATCTGTATAAGGTGGCGGTATTTTAAGAATCTTTAAGGTTTGAATGCACAGATATGGCAGAGGTCTGACTATTCTGTGCTGTTAGGAAATGTAAGGATATTTCGCAAAGAAGAGACAAAAGACGATGCGTCTGATAATCAGGGGGTTAGGCGGCTGGAAGTTTAGGCTAAGGAAAGTGAGAGTTTCGTGGCAGGAAATTCAGGGTTTCATTGCAGGAAAGTCGGAGAAACAAGGCTCAGAACTCAGACAGGGAACAATTATGATAAGAATGTAAAAGTTTTTCAAAACATAACATAGATGCGAGGTGGCAGCGAAGGCAAGGAAACGATGACAATGATGACAGATGACAGTGTCATCAGGGGGAGCGGTTGGAATCGAGAATAGCTTTTAATAATTTCAATCTATATATATAATATATATATTATATATAGATTGACTAAAACAGAGTTAACAGAACAATATGATGGTCGCGGAGATGACAGCTGTCAACTGTCATCACTGTCATCGGTCGCACTGTCTTTGTCTGCGTCAGCGCTGGTAAGAGAGTATGAACGAATAGCTGTGTGGCTGGTTGCCGTCGATGGTATATTGCGGCAGCGTGCGCTTCCCCCAGGTGTCGGCACCGCCAACCCCGTGGACGTTCAGGTCGATGTTTAGATTGACAAAGCGTCCACGGGGTATTTCGTTCGGATGGCGCGCACCCTCCAGATCCTCTTCGCCGTAGTCCCAGGCACGGATGCAGAGTGGCTGGAGGCCCGTGATGCACAGGCGAGGGCCGAGGGCTGATGTCTGAGTGGCGATCTCGAACCACCGGATATCGCAACGATTGCCGTTGTCCTGAGGATGGATATATTCGGTCTCATAATCACTAAGAGGCATCTCGTAGGCCCCCAGGAAGGCAGAGCGCTTGCGGTCGGGATAGTTCTCCCACGGGCCACGACCGTAGTAGCGTATCTTCGTATAGTCGGCTGGCAGTCGCATGCGCATGCCGAACTTTGGCATCACAGGCCGGTCGTTACTCGAGGGTTGATAGTCTATGTCTACCCGTATGCTGTGGTCGTTGATGACGGTATATTTCACCGTTACATCCCTTACCTCTTTCCACATGGCTGTGCGCTCAGCGAAATGGGCTGCGTGCTGGTTGTCGTTCTCCGGCTTCCAGAAATAGGGCTCCAGAGGCGCCTGCAGCACCTCCTTGCCATCAACAATCCATGAGGTGAGTGTGTTGCCGTCGATGGTGATGCCATTGGCGGAGACTTCGCCTTTTACGCTGACATCCGGGAATACATAGGGCTGTAGTACGAACTGTTCGCGTGCTACGACGAACCCCTTTGGAGCCCATGGCTTAGGTTCCTTCAGGCTGGCGGCAATGTTGAGCACCACTTCGCCGTCGTATCGCAGGGTGTCGTATGTGATGTCGTACTCATCGGGAGCCGTGAAGCAGTCGTGGTTGACGATACGGATGTTGCCGTTGGATTCCCGTACGAACTGTAATGGCTGGTAGACGTACTTCACCTCGTAGTAATGCGGATGGGGCTTGCGGTCGGGTGCCACAAGTCCGTTGATGTTGAACGGTCCGTCGTTGGGCTGGTCGCCAAAGTCACCGCCGTAATTCCATTGACCATTCTTCAACAGTCCTTGGTCCACCCAGTCCCAGATAGCAGCACCACAGATGCTGGAATCGTTATAAATGACATCCCAGTATTCCTGTAGGTTACCGCAGGAATTACCCATTGCGTGGGCATACTCGCGCATCATGAACGGTTTGTCCTTCACTTCCTGGGCATTCTTCTTCAGGTCATCGGGATAGAGATAGCTGTCGTCCCAGATGGCAGAATATCTGCGGTCGCTGTCGTAAAACGGCGGACGGGTAGAATCGAGCTCTTTCACCTTGTGATACATGGCCTCGATGTTCGGCCCTACGCCGCCCTCGTTGCCGAGGCTCCAGAGGATGACGCAGGGATGGTTGAAATCACGCTTTACCAACGACTCCGCCCTGTCCACATGTGCCTTCTGCCATGCGAGGTCTTCGCCCATCTCCCGATTGGCATAGCCGTAGCCGTGAGTCTCGTGGTTGGCCTCGTCCATCACATAGATGCCCCAGCGGTCGCAGATTTCGTAGAGATACTCGCGGTCGGGATAGTGCGAGGTGCGCAGGAAGTTGATGTTTGCCTGTTTCATCAGCCGGATATCATCTTCGTAGGTGGCATCATCGACGTAGCGGCCTGTAATGGGATGATGGTCGTGACGGTTCACACCGCGCAGCTTCACGTTCTGGCCATTGATCTTGAAGACCTCGCCGACGACCTCCACCCTCTTCACGCCGAAGTGATAGTCGAAATGCTCGATGACGTTGCCCTTTTTATCCTGCAGTTCGATGCTGAAAGGATAGAGGTTTGGCTTCTCGGCCGACCAGAGCAAGGGTTTGTCGATGGTGCAGGTGAGTTCAACGGTTGTCGTATCACCAGGAGCCAGCAACGGTAGTGTTTTTTGCAACGGACTTGACGGACTAACACGGACTGTCCGAGAAAGTCCGAGAGAGTCCGATGCAGAATGAAATAGCAACACAGCCTTCAGATCCTTTGCGGCTTGCCTTCCCACATTACAGAGGCTGATCTTTGCTTCGATATCAGCTTGCGAATAGTCGTCATTGGGAATGGCCGTCACCTGATAGTCGCTGATGTGTGCCAGAGGTCTTACCCACAGCTGTACAGGTCTGAAGATGCCGCTCAGCCGCCACATGTCCTGATCCTCGAGATAGCTGCCGTCGCTCCAGCGATATACCTCTACGGCAATCTTGTTCCTGCCCGCCCTTAGATATTTCGTCACATCAAACTCTGCGGGTGACATGGAGTTCTGGCTATAACCCACTTTCTGTCCGTTGATCCAGAGATACAAGGCTGAGTGGACTCCTCCGAAGTGTAGGATGATGTTCTTGGCGAGCATCTCTTTGGTTATCTCCACGAAAGTGATATACTGTCCCACTGGATTACGGTTCTCATAGGCCGTCCATTCTTTCGGCGGCTCGGAGGTAACGCTGGGGCGATTCTTCACAAAGGGGTAGTTGATGTTAATATAGATAGGAGTCCCATAGCCCTGCGTCTGCCAATTGCCCGGAACGGTGATCTTTCCCCAGTCGCTTACGTCGTAGTCCTCGAGATTGAAATTCACGGGACGGTCTTCTGGTTTTGGACTCCAGTGGAACAGCCACTCGCCGTCGAGGCTCACAATCTCCTTGCACTCCTTCTCTCGCGACGGCAGTTGTAGTGTTGCATGATATGGCAGTTTGTTGATGCCTAATACTGACGGGTTCTCCCAGTCACGGACTTGTGCCTGAGCCTCTATCGCCAGCACGGATACTAATAGGACAAAGATTCTTTTCATAACTCTTATTTGATGTCTATATCTCCATACCCCATGCGGTTGCCGGAGGCCAGACGATCGGCCTCAAAGCGTAGCATGCGGACTTTGGTGGGAGAAAACTTGATGGTCTGCCAGATGGGATTGTTCACGATGTTCGAGAACTCACCAGAGGCGAGTTTCGTCCAGTTGCTCCAGTCGGTGGAGCCCCAGAGGGTGTAGTGGGTAATGATGCCGTCCTTAGAATCCTGTGGTGGCAGATAGCGGAAAGATGAAATTGTCTGCTCCGTGTCCCAGTCGATGAGCATCTGTGTGGGTGAACTAAAGAAGATGTGGAGGGCCGATGATTTCTTCTCGCCGGAGTCGGGAATGTCGGCCGTCAGTTCTGGGGCGAGATAGACACCCAGACGCTTGATGACAGGTTCGCACTTGGCATCCGTCACCGTGAAGCGCAGACGAGTTGCCGTAACGGTGGGGAAGCAGATGATGCGGCGATGGCCGATGGTGGTCAGTCCGTCACCTTCTTCCATGAGGGCATCCTTGAGCGGTTGCCATTGCCCGTCGATCTCAGCCTCTAACGAGAACTTCTTCACCCTTTGTCCTTGAGCGATGTCTTCCTCAACCAGAAAGCGGTTGAAGGCAGTAGGGGTTGAAAAATTGAGAGTGTAGAGTTTGGCGTTTGCTTGTGCAACGCTAAACTCTACACTCCCTTTAACAAACACCTCGTCGATCATCTTCTTGAAGGCGATGCCTCGCAGGCTGTCGTTGGGATGGATGCGGCCATTGGGAGCGATGGGGAAGTTCAGCAACAGCGTCGAGTTGCGGCCTACAGATTTATAATAGGTGTCCATCAGTTTCGACAAGCTCTTCACGTGTTCGTTCTCTGTATCGTGGTAGAACCAGCCCGGACGGATGCTCGTGTTCGTCTCGCCAGGACACCACACATCGCCGTCTTCCACACCATAGTGCAGCATCTGGTAGGGCACGTCGCCATCGTGGTAGAGCAGGCTCCAGTTCGTCTCGCCTACGTTGCCTGCCTCCGTACCTACCCAGCGCAGGTCACCGCGGTCGCTGCCGTCGTTCCAAATCAGGCATTTGGGTTGCAACTCTCGGATCATCTTGTAGGTCTCAGGCCACTCATAATAAGTGGTGCGGTCAATCTTACGCGTCTCGTTGGCACCACCATACCAGCCGTCGCCACCATTGGCTCCGTCGAACCACACCTCGAAGATGTCCCCATAGTTCGTCAGTAGTTCGCGCAGCTGGTTGCGGAAATAGGTGACATACGCCGGACGCCCGTACTCAGGATGGTTCCTGTCCCAAGGCGAGAGATAGACGGCAAACGCCAACCCCTCCTCACGACAGGCCTCAGCCAGTTCGCGCACCACATCGCCCTTGCCGTCCTTCCAAGGTGCATTCTTCACCGAGTATTCCGTATAGGCTGAGGGCCACATGCAGAAACCGCAATGGTGCTTGGCCGTGAAGATAATCCCCTTCATGCCAGCCTGTTTGCAGACACGAGCCCACTGCCGACAGTCGAGGTCCGAGGGATTGAACAGCTTCGGATCCTCATTGCCGAAGCCCCACTCCTGATCGGTATACGTGTTCAGCGAATAATGGATAAACGCATACATCTCCATATCCTGCCAACGCAACTGATTGGCATTAGGCAGAGGCCCACAAGGATTTACCGTCGCATTCTGTGCCATCGCGCCCATCCAGCCCCACAGCACCATCATCATTACCATTACTCTTTTCATCATCGTCTGAATTTTGCCACAAAGTTAGGCATTATTCAGCACATATCCAAATTTATTCCCGAAATGCTTGCATGTTTCGGGGGTTATTCGTATCTTTGCACTACGATTATGGAAAAGAAACAACGTACTGGGGCATATAATAAGAAAGGACAAATATGAGATTCTTCAAAGAAAATAAACAATGAAAAAAGCGCTTACCATCCTGTTCCTCATGATAACGCTGGTGGCCCAGGCGCAGCGCCAGCAAATATCGTATATCGAAGAGACGAAGAACTGGTATTATGTCTATGACGAAAAGGGCAAGAAGATCGTGGGGCTCTCACGAAGCAGCGTAGGAGAACTCAAAGGCTGGGGCAGCGATTTCTTCGTGGCGAAACGCTATTCCTACTACCACATCTGCGATGCCAAAGGGAGGACGCTGAAGACGATGAATGTCTCTGATGTTGGTGAGATCGTCGCTGTCACCAACAGCACCATCACCAGCCGTAAAGGCAGCTGGATCTTCACATGGAGTAAAGAGGGGAAGAAAATCAGCGCAAGAACGAAGAATTAGTATTCTGGCGTTATTGTTCAGTCTTTCTTCTCTTTATAGATCAGCTTGTTGGCGCCGCTGGTGATCTTCAGGGCCTCGGGATGGTCCTTGATGAAGGAATCGATGTGGCGCACACGCTTCTGCTCGAAGATTTCCTCGATGGCAATGAGGATGCCCGTCTCCTCGACATCGCCGAAGCCGTAGTTGATGGCTGTGCCGAAGAGCTTCATCGTGGGCGACAGGCTCATGTAGGCATTTACCAGGGGCGGGATGTTATAGCCGAGCTTGCGGATCTCGGCATTCAGAATGCGATAGTCGTCTTTGAACTCTTTTTCGCAGAACAGCTGCTCCAGCTCCTTGGGGTCGGCCTCGATCTCCAGCGGCTTCATGGGCACAATCAGGTTCTCCTTGTCGGCAAAGTGCTTGTGGAGGAAGTAGAGGATCATGTCACGGCCGCGACGGATATAGGAGGGATACATCGTGAACTTGCCGAAGAAATAGCGCACGTTGGGCTTGATGACGGTGAGTGCTCCCAGACCGTCCCAGAGGTTGTCGAGGGCGAAGAGACTCTTGGCACCCATCTTGGAACTCTGGTAAGGCAGCGACACGAATGAGCGGCCCAGCTCGATGGTGTAGGGCATATATTCCTTGAGGAACTTCTCCGAGAAGTGGAACATGTGACTCGTGGCCAGCTTCGGCTGCCCCTTCTCGTCCATCTCCCAGTCGGTGCCCTCCAGGTAGCGGTAGCCGCCGATGATCTCCTCGTCTTCAGGATTCCAGACAATCAGCTGCTTGTAGCAGTTGTCGCAGATGTCGAACTCGTCGATATCCATCTCCTTGCCCGTGCCGCCTCCCGCCTCGCGGAAGGCTATCTCGCGCAGACGGCCGATCTCCTTCATCACGTTGGGCGCGTTGTGGGCCGTGATGATGTAGATCTCGTTGTGGCTCTTGTTGGTCATCCGGAGCTGCTTGTCCGGAGTCAGCTCACTCTTGAGCACTTCCTTGTCGATGGGCTGGATAATCTCTTGTTCCATATCTAGTTTTGTTTACAGTTTACTGTTTACTGTTTACAGTTTATAGACTTCTGCTCTGACGTATTGGGCCCACTCCTTGGGACTCTTGCTCTTGTCGAAGGTCTGCCAGGGGATGGGTTTGCCGATGCTGACGCGGAAGGTCTTGTGTACGTTCTTGTACATCTCGTCGACCAGGAAGAGCATGGCGAGGTTGAAGGGCAGGAATCGGTCGCTGAAGTTGGCCAGGCGGTAGAAGAAGTTGGAGTTGTGGCCGCTGAAATGGATGGGCACCACGTCGCGCTGGTATTCCACGCTCTTCGAGACGAAGGTCTTCGTCCAGGGGATATCGCTGACGACACCCTTCTTCTTGCGGGAGCAGAGACCAGCGGGGAACATGAGCATGTGGTTCTCGCTCTGGAATCCCGCCTCGACCATCGCAGGGAAGTTGCGGCTCTGACTGCCTGTCTTGTTGATGGGGATGCAGACGGGTGCCAGACCAGGCAGGTTCATCAGCAGGTCGTTGACCAGATAGCGGAAGCGTCCGTCGTAATGGCGCCCGATGATGGCTCCCAGTGCCACACCGTCTTCGCCACCGAGGGGGTGGTTGCTCACGAAGGTGTAGAGCCGTCCGTCGTCAGGCGAGGGCAGGTTCTCCTTGCCTTCGATCTCGAGGGTCATGTCGAGGTATCTGACACACTCTTCCAACCATTCCACGCCTTTCTTATCGCGGCTTTCCCATAGGAAGGCGTTCACCTCGTCCTGATGGGCAATCCGTTTGAGCCAATTGACAAGGAACCCAGGCACAAACTTGGCTTTCGAACCCAGCTTGCCTTTCAGGATCTTTTCGATGTCGATGGTCTTTTGGTCCATTCCTTTGGTTTTAAGCTAACGAACTGCAAAAATAGCACATTTCTTTTAAAAGTGAGCAAAAATATCAGAAAAATTTCGTTTTTAGGTGTTTTTTGTACACAATTCCCTCAAAAAGGCCTACATTTTGCAGTCTGATGCTGTCTTTCTAGTGGCTTTTGGCAGACAGTTTTCTGGTTTTCGAAGAGATGTTGTCGAAATCTTCAAATCAATAAAATATAGTTAAAAATCAATAAAAGTGGGGAAAAGTGGCTTGAAGTGGGGAAAAATGTCTATCTTTGTGACCGAATTAAAATTAAAGATGTATTCATGCGTTTTCTGGGCAACATAGAAGCAAAGACCGACGCCAAGGGCAGAGCCTTTCTGCCAGCCGTCTTCCGCAAGGTGCTACAGGCATCGGGCGAGGAGACTCTGGTGTTGCGTAAGGATGTGTTCCAGTCTTGTCTGGTGCTCTATCCTGAAAGCGTGTGGAATGCCCGTCTCGATATGTTGAAGCAGCAGCTCCGTCCGTGGAAGCCTGCCCATCAGCAGATATTCCGTCAGTTCGTATCGGAGGCTGAGGTGGTGACGCTCGACGGCAACGGCCGTTTCCTGATCTCCAAGCGTCTGCAGCGGGTAGCAGGCATCACGCAGGACATCCAGTTCATCGGGATGGATGACACCATTGAGCTCTGGGCTCCACAGGACCTTCAGAAGACGTTGCGGACTGACGAGGACTTCAGCCGCGAATTTGAAAATATCATGAACGGGGAGGAAGTATAGTTGAGAGTTCTTGCGTCCCGTTGGTAGCAAGCGGCCTTTGGCCGAGCGGACAGTTGAGAGTTGACAGTTTGTAGATGATTACAGCAGAGGGATATCACGTACCTGTTCTCCTTGAGGAGAGCGTTGGCGGGCTTGACATCAAGCCCGACGGCATTTATGTGGACGTGACCTTCGGAGGTGGCGGACATAGTCGTGAGATCCTCAGGCACCTTGGTCCTCAAGGCCGTCTCTTCGGCTTCGACCAGGATGAGGATGCAGAGCGGAACATCGTCGACGACGAGCGTTTCACCTTTGTCAGGAGCAACTTCCGCTATCTTCGCAACTGGATGCGCTATTATGGTGTGGAGCAGATTGACGGTCTGTTGGCTGACCTCGGTGTATCGAGCCATCATTTCGACGACGAGACCCGTGGGTTCTCCTTCCGTTTCGACGCCCCGCTGGATATGCGGATGAACAAGCGTTCGGGTATGACGGCTGCCGATATCCTCAACGACTATAGCGAGGAGCAGCTGGCTGATATCTTCTATCTCTATGGCGAGTTGAAGAACGCCCGCAGGATCGCTGCCACCATCGTGAAGGCGAGAGCCGGGAAACCTATCGTGACCACCAACGACCTGTTGCAGGTGCTGGGTATCTCTGACACCAATGGTCCGCTCGGCCGAAGGACGCTTGCTACCAACGGGACGCAAGAATCGTCAATGGTCAATGGTCAATGGAAAAAGGACGCTGCGAAGTTGTTCCAGGCTCTGCGCATCGAGGTGAATCATGAGATGGACGCCCTGAAGGAGATGCTCAGCGCTGCCCGTGACCTGCTCAGGGATGGAGGACGCCTCTCGGTGATTACTTATCACTCGCTGGAAGACCGGATGGTGAAGAACATGATGAGGGCAGGCAATCTGGAAGGAAAGGTCGTGCAGGACTTCTTCGGACGCACGGAGTCGCCCTTCCGACAGATAGGTGGTAAGGTGATCGTGCCCAGCGACGAGGAGCAGCAGCAGAACCCCCGCAGTAGGAGTGCAAAGCTGAGAATCGCGGAGAGGGTTTAGTTTATAGTTTACGGATGAGTAAGAAGGACGATATAGAACTGGAGATGCAGGAGACCATCGTGGAGGAGCCTGCTGTACAGGAGCCGCTTCAGGATGAAGAGGCCAAGCTGAAGGATGAGGCCGCAGAGATGAAGGAGCAGGCCAAGAAGACCATTCAGATGATCAAGGAGCAGGCCAGGGAGGAGGATCCCAAGCTGACGCCTGCCCTTACCCTCCGTACGATCCTGGGTGGTGACTTTCTGACGGCCGACATGGTGCGCCGTCAGATCTGGCTCTTCGTGCTGATGGTGGTCTTCACCGTCGTGTATGTCGCCTTCAGATACCAGTGTCAGCAGGATCTGATAGCCATCGACAAGTTGGAGAAAGAGGTGCTCGACGCCAAGTACAGGGCCCTCTCGTGTTCGAGTACGCTGACGGAGAAATGTCGCGAGAGCCATGTGCTCGAAGCGCTGAAGCATAACAGCGACAGTCTGCTGCATGTGGCCAACCAGCCACCTTATATTATAAATATACCAGAGGAAGGAGAGTGATATGAGCAAGTTCAGAAGCGATAAAGTGATGCCCCGCTACTTCGCCATTGCGTTAGTCATGACATTATTGGGTATGGCTGTCATTGGCAAGGCCATGTATATTATGACTGCCAAGAAACAGTACTGGACTGACGTGGCTGCCCGTCTGAAACGCGACAGCGTGGACGTGAAGCCTGGTCGCGGCAATATCCTAAGTTGCGACGGACAGCTCATGGCCAGCAGCATCCCTGAGTATAAGATATATCTCGACTTCCAGGCAGGAGCCGACGATACTACCTGGTGTAAGAAGAAGGACTCGCTGTGGGTGGAGAAGCTCGACAGCCTGTGTGAGGGGCTGCACCAGATATTCCCAGAGCGTTCGATAGCTGAGTTCAAAATGAAACTGACGGAAGGTCACGACAAAGTGCTCATGCGCAAGGTCGGTGGCAAGGAAGTCCGTACCGTCGGAGCCCTGCACTGGCCCATCTGGCCGCGCCGTATTGACTACAACACGTTCTGTGAGGTGAAGAGCCTGCCTTTCCTCTCGCTGCCTAAATACAGGGGTGGCTTCCACTGGGAGGAGTATAATGCGCGCCGTCGTCCCTTCGGATCGCTGGCCCAGCGTACTATCGGCGATATGTTTGGTGCCAAGGATAGTGCCAAGTATGGTTTGGAACTCTCCTACGACTCGCTCCTCCGTGGTACCAACGGTCTGATGCATCGTAGGAAGGTGCTGAACAAATACATGGATATCCCCGTGCTGAATCCCGTGGATGGTGCAGACATCGTGACCACCATCGATGTGGGTATGCAGGATCTCGCAGAGCAGGCTGTCGTCGACGAACTGAAGGAGATTAACGGCGAAATGGGTGTGGCCATCCTGATGGAGGTGAAGACGGGCGACGTGAAGGCCATCGTGAACATGCAGCGGGGAGCCGACGGCAAGTATCGTGAGATGGTGAACAACGCCATCAGCTATCGTTGTGAGCCAGGATCGGTGTTCAAGGTCGCCTCGTTCCTCGTGGCCCTCGACGACGGGGTGGTGGACACCAGCTATGTCATCCACACTGGTAGTGGTGTGGTGGATATGCATGGTCGTTGGATGAAGGATCATAACTGGCGTCGTGGCGGCTATCAGGACATCAATGTCGCTCGTGCCCTCGAGGTCAGTTCGAATATCGGTGTCAGCCATGTGATCGACCGTTTCTATGGCTCGAATCCCACGAAATACGTGCAGGGCCTCTACCGTGTGGGTATCCACGAAGACCTGAAGATCCCCCTCGTGGGTTATCAGCCCCCCTATATCCGTATGCCGGACACGAAGACGACCAACAGGGCCAAGTACTGGAGTAAGACCACCCTGCCCTGGATGAGTATCGGCTACGAGACCCAGATTGCTCCTATCAATACCGTCGCTTTCTACA